>JAIRWE010000079.1 GCA_031253365.1 Oscillospiraceae bacterium
ACCGTGAAAGGCGCGTCAACCGTGTCATACACCACGAAGGCGCTGGATTCCGGAACGACGTACTATTTCCGCGTAAGGGCGTACAAAACCGTGAGCGGCACGGATTACAACGGCGCGAACTCGGCGGTTAAGTCGAAAAAGACTTCGGGAAAAGCGGCGACCGCGAAAAAGGGCGATATAATCAAATTCGGCAAATATGACTGGCGCGTGCTGGACGTAAAAGACGGCAAAGCCTTAATCATCACCGACAAGGTCATAGGGGCAAGAAGCGATAACAGTGGAGTGTATGGGGGCGGCTGGCATTGGGAAAACAGCATCTTACGCGAATATCTTAACGATGGATTCTATAACTCGTTCGGTAAAAAGGACAGGACACGAATAATAAAGACAAAAGTAAGCAACAAGGTCATCCCGTGGTACAACGAGTCGGACAGGAACGACACCGAAGATTATATCTTCCTGTTAAGCCTTGATGAAGTGGTGAAATACTTCGGCGACAGCGGGCAGTTATTGAATGGCAATCCGAACAGCGAATTTGGTATAAGCGATGAATACAACAAGGCGAGGATTGCGTATACTCTTAACGGCTCGACATCCGATTGGTGGCTTCGGACAGGAGGTTACTATCATGGTGAAGCCGCCCACGTACAAGATGACGGCATTGTCGACACCTTAGGCTACTACTTGTTTGGCTACCACGGCGTTCGCCCCGCGATGTGGATTACGCTGTAGGGAGAAGGAATTGGATTTCGTTTTCGGAAAAAAACGCGCCGAAGCGGCTTTAAGACACTTAAAGCCGCTTCCGCGAGTAAATTCTTTCGCCGTAATCCTCTTCCCCGGGTATGCCCACAGCATCGGCGCGGCAATGCCCGCAGCAACGGAAAACCTCGATGTATTCCTCGGCGACGCGGCGCGCCGAATCGATTTGCGCGCAGTTCGGAACGGGGAAGGCTTCAAACTCCCGCGCGGGTATGAGGGGAATAATGTTGTACAGCCGCGCGCCCGCCTCTTTCGCGGCGCGGGCTATCGAAGCGATGTGTTCCCCGTTGATTTCGGGAACCAAAACGGTGTTTACCTTGACCGTAACGCCTTTTTCCGAGGCGAGCCGTATTCCCTCAAGCTGATTTTCGACCAGCAGCTTCGCTCCGTATTCTCCCGCGTACCGCTTCCCTCGGTACAGTATCCCCGAACACAGCCGCGACAGGATTTCGGGGGATATGCCGTTTACGGTTACGGTCAGCGCGTCAACCCCGATTTGAGCCAATTCGCTTGCTTTTTCCGGCAACAAAAGCCCGTTTGTACTCATACATTTGAGCAAGTGCGGAAATTTTTCCCCTACAAGGCGAAAGGTTTCAATCGCGTGCGGCGTCGCCAACGCGTCGCCGGGTCCGGCGATTCCGACGACGGTTATTTCCGGGGACAGCTCCAGCGCGCGTTCCACGACGTTCACCGCTTCCCCGGGCGTGATGATTTCCGCCGCCGCGCCGGGGCGTTGCCGCGCGGAGTCGCTCCCTCGGCTGCAAAAACGGCAGAAAATGTTACATCCCGGGCTGACCGGCAGATGAACGCGCCCTTTATTGGGTTTTGTCCCGACTGAAAAACAGGGATGCAGTTGTGTCAGGGTTATAAAATCAACGGACAAATTAACCGCCGCCTTTCCAAAGATTTCACGGTCGCGTCGGCGTCATATACTTTGCGCCTCGTCGGTAACGGCGCCGGTTTCAATGGCGATGAGCTGGTTCGCCCAGTTCGCCGCCCATTTTCGCAGTTCGGAAACTTCGAGGGGGGAGGGCGTCGCGGAAACTTCGTGTTCCGCTATGCGTTGCGCCAACTGTGTGTATACCGCCGCCTGTTCGGAGTCGGGAGCCGCCTCGACAGTCGTTTTGCCTTGAAGCTCGCTTTGCGTTACCGTCACCGAACGCGGCACATATTGCATAATTTTCGTTTCGGTCTTTTCCGCGAAGTCGTCAACGATATGCTTGGCGTAGGGTTGATTTATGGAATTGGCGATAATCCCACCCAACAGGGCGCCGCCCGAACGGGAATATTTCGCGATGCCCTTGAAAAGGTTGTTCGCGGCGTAAATTGCCATAAAGTCGGCTGAGGAAACCGTAAAAACGTGTTCCGCTATGCCTTCGCGGATGGGCACGGCGAACCCGCCGCACACAACGTCGCCCAACACGTCGTAAATTACGTAGTCCAAATCCAGCTTCTCAAACGCCTTTTGCTGTTTGAAAAGCTCCACCGCCGTGATTATGCCGCGCCCCGCGCAACCCACCCCGGGGGAAGGTCCTCCGGCTTCGACGCAGTAAATACCGTTGTAACCCTCAAAAATCACGTCCGTCACCTTTACGTTCGTTTTTTCCCGCAGGGTGTCCAGTACCGTGGGGATATATTTGCCGCCGCGAAGGGTATTGGTCGAATCGCTTTTGGGGTCGCAGCCGAATTGCATTACCTTGAAGCCCAGTTTTGAAAGGGCGGCGGAAATGTTGGAAGTCGTGGTGGACTTTCCTATGCCGCCCTTACCGTAAATCGCTATCTGTTTGATTTTTTTTGACATGGTTGCTTAATTCCTTCCGTGCGTAAATTTCGAGTTCGCTTAAAAAATTACCTTGTATAAATTCTCGGAATACCTTGTGTGCGGACACTGACCGCCGAGAATAACGATGGAATCGGATTGTCGCGCGGTTTGAAGCAGGCTTCGCTGATACGAGCGGTCGCTTGCCCTTTGCGCCTTTGTCGGAAACGGTTCAAAACTTTGCGGGCACAAGTGTATTACACCGTGTAAACCGCTTTGAGTTAACATCACCAAAAGTCCGCGTTGGTATTCGGCGGCGAACGACGTAAACCGCGCTTGCCCCAACAAATTCCTTTGCGCGTGATAATCGGAAAGCGAGATAACCAAAGCCCCGTTTTCGAGAGCGGCGGCAACGTATCCGAAAATCTCCCGCGTGAGCGTTTCCAGCGCGTCGCGGACAAAGCGGGGGTGTTTAATTAACCAGGCGGGGAGTTTCGGCGGGGACAATTCCGCCAGCAACGTGTAGGGAGCGACGACGTTCAGCCGGATGTTTTCGTGTTTCGACGCTTTTTTTATGTGGTCAAGCTGCTTCAAAACCAATGGACGCGACAGCAGCGGCGGGATGCTCAACGGTTCTTCCGGCGTCTTTATGAGCGGCTCTGCGTCAATAAATCCGGAAGCGGTTTCGGTTATCCGCGCCCCGTAAGCGCGGGATAAGGTGAACGAGCGTTCCGACAAAACGGTGAACAAACCGTCCGTTTCATAAGTCAACTCGTTATGGTTGACACAAAATCGGTTTTCGTCTGAACGGCTTTTCATGCGTTTCCGAAACCCAACGACGCGATGAATACTTTTTCAAAATCGGGACTGTCCGCCAATTCGATTTTTTCGATTTTACCCGCTAATTCCTTCATTTCATCGCGAAATTCGCTGTTCAGCGAAAAAGCGACGGCTCCCGCCTGCGACGTGTTGCCGGCAAACCTGACTTTTCCGAGAAACGAGCGCGGCAACATTCCGAGGTTGACTAAGCTGTCTTCCCGCAGATGATAGCCGAACGAACCCGCGATAATCACTTCGTCAACCTGCTCTTCGCCAATCCCCAATCTTTCGAGGAGGAGGGTTATTCCGGCGCGTATCGCCCCCTTCGCGAGTTGTACCTGTCGGATGTCCTTTTGAGTGAGGAACACCTCTTCGGTGATGAAAAACGCGCATTTCCCGTCGCGCTCGCGCAGGGCGGTTTCCGTTTCCCCGCCGGTTTTCGTTTTTTCGGGCTTTGCGTACCGCCCGCTTTCGTCCATTATTCCCGTTCGCGCCAATTCGCTTGTAATATCCAAAAGACCGCTGCCGCATATACCCGACGCTTTAACGTCGCCGACGGTCTTGAAAGAAATTTTGCCTTTTTCGTCTATCGTAAACTGTTCGACGGCTCCGGGAGCGGCGCGCATACCGCATGAGATGTTCATTCCCTCGAAGGCGGGACCGGCGGCGGTAGACGTCGCGGCAAGGTGACCGTTCCGCGCGAGAACCATTTCCCCGTTTGTTCCGACGTCAATGAAAAGCGTGACGCCGGGTTTTTTGTGCAGTTGAGAGGCTAAAATCCCGGAAACTATATCCGCTCCGACAAAGGCGGAAACAACAGGCGGGAGATAAACCTTCCCGAACGGGGAAACACCGAGCGCGTCGGCAGAAATGTACCCCCCGGCGTCAATGTCGCAATTATACGGATATTTGCCCAAAGGGGCGGGGTCAATCGAAGCCGCCAAATGAAGCATGGTCGTATTGCCGCTGTAAACGATTTCGTAGATGCTTTCCGGACGGATTTTTGCCGCTTTTGTCAGATTGTCGCGAAGCGTGAAAAACGCCGAAAGGAACGCCCCGTAAAGTGTTTGAAGCCCGTTTTCCTCCTCGGTGGCGAAATGAATACGCGTTAAGACATCCTGCGCGTAGACGCTTTGCGGATTTAGCATACTTTCCGAAGCCGCGACGGTTCCCGTCGGCAGATGAATCAGTTCCGCCACGATGGTAGTCGTACCTATATCCGCGGCTATCGCGTATACCTCATCGTCCGGAAGGTCGTCGGTTCCGAGTAATGTTCCGCCGCCGTACACATTCGCGCCGAATTTTGAGATATACGGTTTCAGCGCGTAATCGAAAGTTTCGCCTTCCGACAAAATGCGCAGTGTGCGGTTTTCGTCGCTCTTGTCCTTATGAAGGACGTCTATATTCCCGAAAACCGACGTTTGGCAGGCAAGCAACCAACCCGACGCGGCGTCATTTTTGTCAAGGCGGTGATTTTCACCGATTTTAACAAGGGAAAGCTGTTCGGGGAACGCGAGCTTGACGCGGCATTTTCCGCACACGCCGACGGCGTTGCAGGGTGCCTCAATTTCAACGCCCGCCAACCGCGCCGCTTCAAGTATGGTCGCGCCGTCGGATATATTTATTTTTCGGGATTGATTTACGAAATGTACGGAAGCCATTATAAGACCTCGCTATGTTACCGCGCCGGTGAGCGTTTGAATGTTTTTCAGCGGGGTTGACGTGCTTAAACCGCACGCCGGGGCGATAATGTCAATGCCCTGTTCCACGAGCCGCCGCGCGTTTTTGGAAATCGCCTCTCCGTTGTCGGACTCGAGCATATACGTGCTGACATTACCCATTACCGTAACGCCGCCCAACTCCTCTTTCAGCTTTTGCAGGTTGACCATCGCGTCCGTGCTGAGCGCGTCGGCGCGAAGTTTCGCGAGGCAGGGTTTCACCATGTTGACGTCGCCGCATATATGCGCTATAACCGGAACGCCGAGCGCGTGAACGGCGTCGGTAAGTTTATTGAGATACGGTACCGCAAACTCGTCGAAAAAACGCGGCCCCAAAATTTCCCCCGTCGCCGTGGGGTCGGCTATGGAGATAACGCAAGCCCCGTTGTCCGCCAAAAGCGCGGCGTATTCGATTAGCTGCCAGGTTACGTAATCCGCCGCCCTGTGAGCGGCTTCCTTACTTTTTCGGAGCTGTTTGAGGAAAGTCATGGGACTGACCAATGAAGCCGCCGCGCTAATCGGTCCCGTTACGCTGCCTATCACGGGAATGTCCGGATATTTTTCCGAAAGATGGTATACGGACTGCGCCACCGTTCCCGCTCTTTCGCTTTTCGCGACGGTTCCCGGCGGGAGGAATTCCACGCTTTCCACATCGGGAAAGACTTCAAACGAGATTTTGGGTTCGCACTCCAACGTTCCGAAGTCCACGCGGCTGCCCAAAGCCTCGGCTTCCACGGTCATGCAGAACGGCACGCCGATATTCTCGAAACCCGTCAACCGATGTACGTCGGCGGCAAGGGCGCTCATAAGACGACTGTCACTGTGGGCGGCGGGTAGCGTATGCCCTGTTTCGGTCATAACGTCCACAATCGCGGAATTCATCATACCGCCCGGACAAATAACGGGGGGGCGTTCGGTTTTGCGTTTGTTCAGCGTTCTCAGCAAACGCTCCTTCGGTGAAAAAACATCGCTCAAAACATATACCTCGAATTATCTCGCGGCGACAGCGGCGCTGAGCAAATCCTCAATAAGCGTCAATCCGCCCTCAAAGCCGATATACCCGCGATTCAGTATCGCGCGGTTTGAAACGGGAAAGCTGACCGAAAGGTGAGGGACGCCCATTTTCAGGGCTGTGGCGCGGTCGAGAGAACTGCCGATTACCATGGCGGGAGAGAGGGTTTCGGCGTATTTGTCGGATTCCTGTTTGGGATAAAGCTCGTTTATATAGCGTATGGCTTCGCTCGCGTTGGTGTCAAACACGACTCTCGGCCCGTTGAGCGGAGGCGGAGATTTCAGCTTATCAATAATACGTTCCCTCTGCTCGTCGTCAAGCACATCGGTGAATTGCGTCATCACGGGAATCCAGCCGAGGTCGTCGAGTAAAAAGCGAGTAATGGCGACCGCGTAGTTTACGTCCGCGATTATGACGGCGTACCTTTGCAGGTCCGCGTCGTTATAAGCGTCCGCGAACAGTTCCAGACAGCGATAGAATTTCTCGTTTTCCGCCGCGATAACCGCGTCGACATCCGTTTCCAGATTCAGCGCCTTTGAAACCGCTTTCAGCAAGTCGGCGACGGCGGTCGGTCCGACGGGAAGCGTCGCGGTTATATAGGGTATTCCGTGAACCTCCTCATAAGCCTTGGCGGTGTCAATACCGTAGATGTCCGAAAGCACTATGTTCAGTTCGGCTTCGGAAGAATTTTTCAAGCCGTCAAGGGAATCTTCATCCGTGAAGAAGGTGTTGACGCAAAGCCCTATTTTTTCCAAGATGCGGCGGACGCCTTTCAGGTTGCCGCGCCAGAAAACGTCCATATACGGCACAATCCCCAGAATGTTGACGCTCCTTTTTTTCTTTTCCGCCGATTTTTTGACGTATTGATTTATAATCGCGGTGAGAACGATGTCGTAGCCAAGGTAGGAATTGCCTTTGAAGCCGCCGGTATTCGCCGCGACTATATCCGCTTTTGATGAGAATTCAGCGGCGACGGCGCGTATGTCGTCGCCGATTATTTCCGTGACGCAACCCGTGATAATCACGTACAGACGCCCGTCCATAATTTCGAGCGTATTCTTCATTTGTTCGGTCAGGCGGTCCGTGCCGCCGAAAACGACGTCTTTTTCCCCGACGTTGGAACTGGGAACGGTAAGCCCGCCGCAATGCCCGCCGACCTGCAAGGCACAGCCTCCGTTTTGCGCCCAAGCAATGCTCCCGGCGCACCCGACCGCGCAGTGCATGACGGGAATGGTTTCGGGCAGCGCTTCCAGCGTGGAAAGCGCGCCGCCAAGCGAACAAAAACAGCGCGGACGCTCAATGTAATCGCTCATTGCGTTCCCTCCTCTCCGTCGTAACCTTCGGACGCTTCAAGACCGGACTTAATGTAGGTAAACGGATTTTTTCCGTACCAGTCCTTTTTATAGGGTAAGCTGACGTGCTTGCTCATGTTTTTGTTAAACGCGGGGTTGATAAGCTGCCGGTATAATCTGCGCGCTATTTCAAAAACGCCGCGATAACCGACGTAGGCAAGCCCCGTGTTGTAAATGACGTGGGACGGAATACCCAGTTTCGTGGCGGTGAAGTTACCGTTCCAGTGTCCGAGGAACAGGTCGGGCTTCAACGACGCCAGCAGATTGGCTTCCTCAAAAGGCTGAACGTTGGCGATATTGATTATAACGTCGTCTCCGACGTTTTTCAGCAGTTTTTCGTACTCGACATTCGCGAATTCATCGTGGTGGAAGGAGCGAATCCCCGCGACGTCAAAACCCAAGTCGCGCAGAAGGTTCGCGGTGGCAAGCGCCCGAAACTCACCCGCGCTGATAAATACGCGCTTGCCCTTAAAAAGCGGGCGGTATTTTTCCAACGCCGCGTTCAGCTCGGCGGTCTCGCGGGAAATCAGCCTTTCGGCAATGTCGCGCTTATCCAAAATCCCGGCTATATCGCGAATCCAGTCGCTTGTGTTTTCGATACCGATGGGCATATGCCTTAACACATAAGGCACCCCGTACTCCTCTTTCAGATGTTCAAGCAGATAATCGTCGTGGGTGGGGCATACGCATACCGACAACCCGGCGTATTTCAGCTTGTATATCGAATCGGGTTCGGCAAAGCAGGGAAAGGGATTGACCGTTCGCTGTTCAAGCGCGTTTAAGTAACGGGTAAGCTCCCGCTCGTCCGCGAGACCCATTGAGGACACGCCGAAAAGGTTCACGGTGTGCGCCTTTTTGTTTTCCAAACGCTGAAAATACAAATCGTCTTTGACAAGCGGCTCGGTTAAATCGGGGTCGTCAAAAATCGTGCGCGCCACCCCGTGATATACGGCGTCATACGCGGTCGCCCATATTTTTGTCTTGAAGCCCTCGCAGTGAACCGGTATAATTCGCGCCGAAACACGGCTTTGCGCGCGTTCGACCACGCCGTCCACGTCGTCGCCGATTATTCCGGGTACGCAGCTCGCGATTACCGTAATGGTCTTCGGGCGGTAAAGCCTGTCCGCTTCCAAAATGGAATTGTACAGCTTGTTTTCCGCTCCCGAAATAACGTCTGTTTCATTCAGCGCGGTGGAAAGCCAAACGGCGTCTTTTACGGTTCCGGTACGCATACCGCTGCCCGTGCGCGAGTTGGCGTTCTGCGAATGGGAGCAGGCGCCGCACCCGATTGCGCCGTGCACAAGGTTTACGTTATCGGGAATGGAATTCAGAATGGCTATACCGGGCAGCAACAGGCAGATAGAACCCTGGGAAAAGCCGCGGCTGCCGTCGCTTAAGCATCGGCAGGCTCTTGTTTTGTCCGCAAGCTCGCGGAGCGTTCCGCCGTAGACGATGCAAGCGCCAAGCCTGTCCTCGCGTTTCGGCGGCTCTTTTTGCTGAAAATAACTCATATAATCCTTCTCCTAACCGAGCGCGTCCTGCAATGTCGGATAATCAAACAGCGGAGTCGAGAGATACCGTTCGCCGGTATCCGCAAGCAAAACCGCCACGGTTTTATCCGCGTATTCCTCGCGAAGCGCAATCCTCACGGCGGCGAACGCGGCCGCGGCGGAAGATATTCCGACAAGCAAACCCTCCGTTCGCGCCAAGTCCCGCGCCGTTTCAAACGCCTCCTCCGTGCGAACCTTGAATATTTCGTCTATTATGTCCGTGTTGAGAACGTTTGGTATGAAACCCGCGCCGATTCCCTGGATTTTGTGCGGTCCCGGAACGCCCCCGGACAGTACGGGCGAGTCATAGGGTTCCACGGCGATGATTTTTATATCGGGGTTCTTTTCTTTCAAAAATTCTCCCACTCCGGTTATTGTGCCGCCGGTTCCCACCCCGGCGACAAACGCGTCGATTTGACCGTCCAAATCGTTCCACAGTTCCACGGCCGTGGTTTCCCTGTGAATCCGCGCGTTGGCGGGATTATTGAACTGTTGCGGGATAAAGGATTTTTTCAGCAAGAAAGATATTTCCTCCGCTTTTTGGATGGCGCCCTTCATACCGTCCTTACCCGGTGTGAGAATCAGTTCGGCGTTCAGCGCCTTCAGCAAACCGCGCCGTTCCGCGCTCATGGTTTCGGGCATGGTCAGAATTAAACGATAGCCTTTTGACGCCGCCACAAAAGCCAGCCCAATTCCCGTGTTGCCGCTGGTGGGTTCGACTATGACGGTTTCCTTGTCTAACTTTCCTTCCCTTTCCGCCGCCTCAAGCATGGAAAGCGCTATGCGGTCTTTTACGGAACTCAGCGGATTGAAATATTCCAGCTTCGCGATAAGCCTTGCCTCAACCCCTTTTTCGGCGGCAAAATCCGTCAGTTGCAACAAAGGCGTGTTCCCGATAAGCTCGGTCAGCTTTTTCGCGTATTTAGCCATGGTCAATCCCCTTTCCCGATTTTTTGTTGTATTCACGGACGGTATTTGAAATGGTTTGCAGATTTTCAAGGGGAGTAAGCGGAGGAATGTCACAGCCCGGCATTACGATATATCCCGAAACCCCGTTCGCTTTTTCGATGCAGGCGACGGTCTCCCGCGCGATACTCTCGGCGGTTCCGTTTTGCACCACGTCCACGGGGTTAAGATTCCCGGAAAAGGCGATTTTCCCCCCGAACGCCTCCCGCGCCGTTTCGATGGGAACCTTATAGTCCAAAGACATAATCCGCGTTTTGCTTTGAGCTATTAAATCCAGCCTGTCCGAAGTGTTCCCGCAAATATGAAGACCGGTAATGACTTCGGGGTACGTGGCTTCAAGGCGCTCAAACGCCTCCCTAATGTAAGGGAAGGCGAACTGTTCAAAATGCTTTTTGGAAATCATGTCGCCGGAAGCGGAGGGGTCCGCCATGAAAATAACCTTCGCGCCCGCGTTCGCGTATCCCCGCATATATTCCAGATACAACTCCGTGGCGACGCGCAAAAGTTTATGCGCGGCTGTCGGATTTTTATACACGCTTCGCATTAAGGCGTCCGCTCCGGTCAAAAGACCGGCTAAGGTAAAGGGCGCCCACATACTCCCCCCGACAAGCCTTTGCCCGTTTTCCTTTTCGACAAGGCGTTTGACCGTTTCATAAATCACCTTGACGTCCGGGTCCCCGCTTACGTCGGCTACGTTAATCCCTTCGGCGTCGTCAGGCGTTTTAATCAAGGGTTCCGATACGTCCGGCGTTCCGGTGCGGCGCCATTTGATTTTGCCGCCCACCGCCTTCACGACGATGTTGTTATAGCCGGAACCGACCCAGGAAATGGCGGAATCAGCCAAGGTGTAACCTTCAAACAGCCAGCCCGCGACAGTTTCCGGAGCGACCCGCAACGCCTGTTCAAGTGTAAAGTTGTTTCGGTTGATAGCCCAAGCGCCGGCGGAAAGCAAGGCGAAAGGCACTATCCCGGTCGGTTCCGGTTTCACGGTTTTTTGAATAAGCTCGGCGTAATTCATGGACGACATCGCGATACCCCCCCTTCGTCAGGAAAGCAGTTTGCGCAACAGGCGAACCGCGTCGGAAGCGTTGGGCGAATACCCGTCGGCGCCGATTCTGTCGGCGAAGCCTTGGGAAATCGGTCCGCCTCCCACAATGACTTTAAATTTTTCCCGAAGTCCGCGCTCTTTCAATATTTCGATAACCTCCGCCATTTTGCGCATCGTGGTGGTCATAAGCGTGGAAATCGCGATAACGTCGGCGTTGTTTTCGACCGCCGAATCCGCGAACACATCGGGCGGGACGTCGCGCCCCAAATCAATCACGTTAAAGCCCGCCGTTTCGAGCATGATTTTCACCAGATTTTTCCCTATATCGTGCGTGTCGCCCTCGATAACCCCGATAACGACAGTCGATTTTACGCCGTCTTCGCTGAGTTTGATGTGCGGTTTCAGAATGTTAAGCCCCGCGTACATGGCGTCGGCGCAGATAATCAGTTCCGGGACAAAATACTCCTGCTCCTCGAAGAGTTCTCCGGCTCGCTCCATTCCGTTCGCCAAACCCTTGTCAATCGCTTGATAGGCATCGTAACCCTTCTCGACGACTTCGTTTGAAAGCTGTATAACCGCTTCCTCGTCCATGTTTACGACTGCGTCCGACAGTTGATTGAAAAGCTCCGCTCCATTCGGCATAACTGTAAACCTCCGAAACTTGACGTCTGTATTTTTTAACAATTAGTGTAAATCAAAATGATTTACAGGCGGGCGAAAGCCCTGTTCGACCCGCCTGACGGCAGTCGGGAGAAAAATCAACCTTCCCCGTAGAGAACCGTTGACAAATATCTTTCGCCCGTGTCCGGGAGTACGACGACAACGGTCTTTCCCGCGTTTTCCGGGCGTTTCGCGAGGAGTGTCGCCGCATAGGCGGCCGCGCCCGACGAAATTCCCACCAACAACCCTTCGGTTGCCGCCAATTTGCGGGAAGTTTCAAACGCCTGTTCGTTTTGAACGCCGATAATTTCGTCTATAATGCCGGTGTTCAAAACGTCCGGCACAAATCCCGCGCCTATGCCTTGAATTTTGTGCGGACCGGGTTTTCCGCCCGAAAGAACGGGGGAATCGGCGGGTTCCACCGCGATAATTTTAACGCCGGGCTTCTTTTCTTTCAAAACCTCGCCCACGCCCGTTATTGTGCCGCCCGTTCCCACGCCGCCGACGACGACGTCAACGCTTCCGTCGGTGTCGTTCCATATTTCAAGCGCGGTCGTTTTGCGATGAATTTCAGGGTTCGCGGGGTTGACGAATTGCCCGGGGATAAAGGCGTTCGGCGTTTCGGCGGACAACTCGTCCGCTTTGGCAATCGCGCCCTTCATTCCTTTCGCCCCTTCGGTAAGCACGAGTTCGGCGCCCAACGCTTTAAGCAAATTGCGGCGTTCCACGCTCATGGTTTCGGGCATGGTGAGAATAAGCCTGTAACCCTTTGCGGCGGCGACGAACGCCAACGCTATTCCCGTGTTGCCGCTGGTCGGTTCGATGAGAACCGTGTCCTTGTTGATAAGCCCTTTGTTTTCCGCGTCTGAAATCATGGCGTATCCTATGCGGTCTTTCACGCTACCGAGAGGATTGAAGTATTCCAGCTTAGCGATAAGGCGCGCGGACAAGGCGCTTTTTTTACCGTAATTGCCAAGTTCCAGCAGGGGCGTGTTCCCTATGAGTTCCGTTAAATTTTTTGCTATCTTTGACATGATAAGCCTCCTTAATAATTAAAGCATAGTATAAATATATGATTTATATGAAATAATAATACACCGTATTTTTTCATTTGTCAATAGTTTTTCTGAAAAAATTTAATTAAATTAAAAAAAAACTTGAAAATATATCCGCAATGTGTTAATATATCTAACATATATGATAAATATGAAAGGATACTGCAATGAAATTATCGGCTAAATCCCGTTACGCCCTGGCGGCGCTGATTTATATGGGAAGGTACGGTTACGACGGAGAAATCATCACGATTTTGTCCCTGTCCGAAAAACTCGGAATTTCAAAGATATATTTGGAACAGGTATTTTCGCTTTTGAAACGCGGGGGGGTCGTCGTTTCGATGAAGGGCGCGCAGGGCGGATACCATTTGGCGAGGTCGCCGCGTGAAATTTCGGTTTATGATGTTTTTTCCTCCGTTGAGCTGTCGTTGTTTGAAACGACTGACAAAACAGTCGCGGACAAGGCGTCCGAAATTGAAACCGCCATGCAAAACGACGTGTTCGCGAAATTAGACGAGGCAATTTCCGAAACACTCGGGAAAATAACGCTGGACACCCTTGCCGCGCGAGCCGGTCAGTACGGCGGGGAAGGGTATATGTACTATCTGTAAGAACCTGTAAGCAACCTGCGAAAACCCCGCCGAATTTTTCCGGCGGGGTTTTTGAAGGAAGCCCACGGCTTCCGTGGGGGGCGGCGAAAAGGGGTGGAGGTCGCCTGATGAAAGGGCGCGGGCGACGTTCGGCGTTTTCACCGAATTTCGGCACGCGGCGCGTCAAATTCCGTCGGAGCAGTTGTGTTTGACGCGCTCCTTCTCCTCCGCGCGTTTCGCGTTGTTGAATCTGTCAACGGTTCCGACAAGATAGCCCGTTATGCGGCGTATACGGTCGAACGCCCCGCCTTCTTTTTCCGTGCGCCCGCAAGCGGGGCAGGAATCGCCGATTACGCCCGTGAAGCCGCAGACGGGGTCATGGTCCACGGGGTGGTTAATCGCGCCGTAACCCACGCCGGATTCTTTCATAAAACGAATTACCCTCTCGAACGCCTCAAGATTATTCGCGGGGTCGCCGTCCATTTCCACGTAGGTAATGTGCCCCGCGTTGGTTAAAGCGTGGTAAGCCGCTTCAATCTTGATTTTCTCATAAGCCGTTATGTCGAAATAAACGGGAATGTGAAACGAGTTCGTGTAGTAGTCATGGTCGGTTATGCCTTTGATTTCCCCGAAAATCTTTCTGTCCAAGCGAAGGAACCGCCCCGCGAGCCCTTCGGCGGGCGTCGCCAAAAGAGTGAAGTTCAAACCCGTCTTATCGCTCTCCTCGTCAAGGCGCGCTCTCATCCTTCTGACAATCCGCAGCCCCAGTTCCCGCGCTTCGTCCGTTTCGCCGTGATGTGAGCCGATAAGACAGTTCATACATTCCGCCAAACCGATAAAGCCCATCGAAAGGGTTCCGTGCTTCAGAATTTCGCCGACGCTGTCATCCGGTTTCAGTTTGTCCGAATCCAGCCAAACGCCCTGTCCCATAAGGAAAGGAAAGTTCTTGACTTTTTTCTGGCATTGAATCTTGAACCGATACATAAGCTGGCTGATAACGAGGTTCATCATATCTTCCAGCAATTCAAAAAAACGAACCGTGTCGCCGCCCGATTTTATGGCGAGACGCGGCAGATTGATTGACGTAAAACTGAGATTCCCCCTGCCGCAGACGACTTGGCGGGATTTGTCGTTGTTATTGGCTATGACGCGGGTACGGCAACCCATGTAAGCCACTTCGGAATCATAATCGCCCTCCCTGTAAAACTGCAAATTAAACGGCGCGTCCAAAAACGAAAAATTCGGATAGAGCCGTTTTGCCGAAACGCGGCAAGCCAGCTTAAACAAGTCATAATTGGTGTCTTCGGGATTATAGTTTACCCCTTCTTTGAGTTTGAAAATATGAATGGGGAATATGGGCGTTTCGCTGTTGCCCAAACCCCTTTCGTTGGCGAGCAGTACGTTTTTGATTACCATGCGCCCTTCCGGTGAAACGTCCGTGCCGTAGTTGATTGATGAGAACGGGGTCTGCGCGCCCGCCCTGCTGTTCATGGTGTTGAGATTGTGAACGAGAGCCTCCATCGCCTGAAACGTCGCGCGGTCGGTTTCTTTTTCCGTGAGTTTAATTGAAAAATCCTGAATTTTTCTTGCCGACTCGGTATCTCCGCCCAGCAATTTCGCCAAAAGGGGTCTTTCCGCTTCCCCGTAACCGTTGTCGGCGGCGAGAATGGGATAAACCCCTTTTTCCGTCTCAATTTTTTTCATGTATTCGCGAACCTTTTCCGTTATCTCGTCCAGCTCAAAGGTATCCGTATACAGCCCTATGCCGCGAATGACGTTCTTTTCATAAAGCTGGCGGTAACTTTTCCGCACGCCGTCCGCCATGGCGTAATCGAAATGGGGTATGGACTGCCCGCCGTGCTGGTCGTTCTGGTTGGACTGAACGGCGATACACGCCAGCGCGGAGTAGCTGCCTATGTTGTTCGGTTCGCGCAAATAGCCGTGCCCGGTGGAAAAACCGTTATTGAACAGCTTAATTATATCAATCTGACAGCAGGTGGTGGTCAGAGTGAAAAAGTCAAGGTCATGGATGTGTATGTCGCCGTTCACATGAGCGCGGGAGTGGTCGGGGGAAAGCACGTACATTTCATAAAACTGCTTGGCGCCCTCGGAACCGTATTTCAGCATGGTTCCCATAGCGGTATCGCCGTCGATGTTGGCGTTCTCCCGCTTAATGTCACAGTCGCTCGCCGCTTTGAAGGTCAAGTCTTCGTATATCTTCATAAGGCGGGTATTCATCTCCCGCACGCGGGTGCGGTCGGCGCGGTAAAGAATGTACGCCTTTGCGGTCTTGGCGTGTCCGGTCTCAACGAGAACCCTTTCCACCACATCCTGAACCTCCTCCACCGAAGGCAGAATGTTATTCGCGACGAAATGCTGTTCAAGACGCTCGCAGACTTCTTCCGCAAGCTCCATCGCCGTGGCGTAGTCGTGACCGCCCACAGCCCTCGCCGCTTTGTAAATGGCGTCGGCGATTTTATCAATATTGAAAGAAACCTGCCGCCCGTCCCTTTTTTGGATTTTCGTCAGCATAATTATCCCCTCTTGCTCTCCCTGCGCGAGTTACGCCACCGCTAAAAAGCCGCTATATATGGTGTCCCGTGAGCGTACAACTAACATTATACAGCCGTATTATCTCTTTGTCAAGCGTATGGAATATAAATATTTTCCGGTAAAAATTGTGAAATTTACCTAAAATTCGTCCGTTGAAAAAAATCGGCAATTTGCACAAAATGTGACAAACCGCGCGTAACGTTTCGATTATGCTTGACATAAGACCTTCGCGGTGGTATAATGTCGCCATGAGAAAATTATTGTCGTTTTTCTTGGCGGCGTCGCTGATTTTTTTGTCGACGGCCTGCGACGGGTTGCCCGGTTTCCCCGGCGGCGTGCCGAAAACGACCGAAACGCTTGCCGAGCCGATGCAGGGCGAGATTGTAAGGAGCGCGCGGGAACTGGACCAATGCGTCGCCTACGCCTGCGAAAATATGCTTTCGGCGGTAAAGGTGCGGCTGAGCGATATATCCGTGTGGGACGAGCTTATGGATTTTTACGAGAAGGAACAGGGTATTCTCGTCTTGCGCGGAATAACCTCGCTTTCGATGAGTTACAGGACTTACGCGGGATATATTGACGCGGAGCTTATTCCCGAGTACGAGATGTACGTGAAGGTCGTCGCGGCGTACAAAAGCGGGGATTCCTCGTCGCTTTCCCCGGAAGAAAGTCGGGTGTACGAGCGGGCGCGGGAGATTGTCGGCGAGCATTTTTCGGGGACGGGTACCGTGTTCGAGAAGGCGTTCGCCGTTCACGAGTATCTGGCGGACAACGTGGAGTATGATTATTCCGTGCGGGACGACTCGTTTAACGTGTACGGCGCGTTGATTGATGGCGCGGCGGTGTGTTCGGGGTACGCGCAGGCGTTTAAGATGTTCATGGACATACTTAACGCCGAGTGTATGATTGTAACCGGTGAGGCGGGCGGCGAAAAGCACGCGTGGAATTTAGTCAATTATTCGGGGGAATGGTATCATGTTGACGTTACCTGGAACGACCAGAGCGAGATAAAAACGCGCCGTTATCTGAACGTCAACGACGGTATCATGGGTCGCGACCATTTTTGGAACGGCGCTAATTACCCCGCCGCGCGCGGTATGAAATACAATTATTACAGGTATGCGGGTAAGGACGTTTCCACCGTTTTCGCGCTTGAGGAATTTTTTTCCTCCGCCTATTCGAACGGGGAGCGTTATGTCGAGGTCGTTTGCTCATACGGTTTTAACGCGGACGACTTGTCGTTCCTGTCGAAATACGCCGGCACTTTTTCGTTCGCGACGGCGGAATACGGTGACGGAACATTGCTCATGGTGATTTTGAGTTGACGCCGGAGGGCGCGGAATGGTTGATTTCAGGGTGGGAACGGGTTATGACGTTCACAGATTCGCCCCGAACAGGCGGTTGGTTCTCGGGGGGGCGGAAATCCCTTTCGCGCAGGGGTTGTCTGGTCACTCTGACGCGGACGCGCTTATCCACGCGGTTATGGACGCGCTTTTGGGCGCGGCGGCTTTGGGCGACATAGGGGTTCTTTTCCCCGACAGCGACGAGCGTTACCGCGACGCGGACAGCGCCGGGCTTTTGAGGAATGTGGTGCTTTTGCTCAGCGAAAAAGGTTGGCGCGTGGGGAATATAGACGCCGTTATCATTGCCGAGAAGCCGCTTTTGGCTCCGTATGTTCCGCGAATGAGGGAGAATATAGCGGACATTTGCGGTGTCGGCGTCGAAAATGTCGGCGTCAAAGCGACCACCGAGGAAGGATTGGGCTTGGCGGGTCAAGGCATAGGCGCGAACTGCGTCTGCTTAATTCACAGATAGTTTATTTGAATTTTCACGTTTTGAACACAAAACTTTCACGTAGTTTTTATATTTCAATTTAAGTTTATAACGTCTGTTGACGATATAATATTTAAGCGAGCCAAAGGGAAGGAGGTGCGCCTTATGGAAATCAATAAAGTAAACAGGAATGTGCTTAACGCCTACAAGGCTATTTCCGGCGCGAAGTCCCCCGAGAAGAAGTCAGACAGCTTCAAATCGGGGAATGTTGACACGATAGAGTTTGATTTTGCGCGTTCGATAGGCGCCGCCAAAGCAAACATTGCCAGCAAGCTGGACGCCGAGGTGAACGCTGCGAGGATAGAGCAGCTTCAAAAGGAATACGCGAACGGCGGGTGTCCCGTAAGTATCGAAGCGGCGGCGGCGGCTGTCGTGGGGGATTGACGGAGTCTGTTCGGTTTCGGTGGGTCGGGCTTTTCGGTCCGGCGGGTTTTCGTTGCGGTTTTTTATAAATGACGGGAAGGTAGTTTAGCGTATGCAAGCGACAGCGGCAGCCGAAATAGCCGATTTTCTCGGCGCGTACAACGGGCATTTCACCGAGATGTGTTCTTTCCTCGCGGAAAAGCAGAATAAAGTCCTTGCCGACGACTTGGTTTGGTTGCACGACTCGCTCAACGAGGAGCAAAGGTTGGTCATGCGCGGGAATTCCATCGAGGGCAAGCGGGTGGAAATGCTGGAGCGGTTGGGGTTCGGCGGATATACGTCGTCGAAACTGATTGAGGAAGCTCCGGAGGAGTACAAGGGCAGGCTGAGGCTTGAATGTGTCAACGTCGAACATTCAATCGACAGGATTAAAGCCCTGAACGCCGATATTCTTGAAGCAATCGAGAAAAAGATGGCGGCGGCGGAGGATTTTCTCAGGGGCAAGGGTATGCAGGGTACGGATGTTTACGACGAGGCGGGGGTGCGGGTTCGTCTCGGCAATCCCGACGACGGGATAATAGGCGACGTGTAGTATCCGTTCGCCGGAATTTTTCAAAGGGGTGGCTTATGCGTTCATCATTCTTAGGGCTTGAAGTTTCAAAAAGGTCGATTCAAATGGCGCAAAAGGCTTTGGATATTACGGGCAACAACATGGGTAACGCCGGGGTGCGCGGTTTCACGAGGCAGCGCATTGATACGACGTCGCTGTATCTGAGTTCGTTTACCTACTGGCAAACGCCTCTCTCGAAGCTGTCGCTCGCGGGGCAGGGGGTGTTCGCCTTCGGCGTTTCGCAAATTCGCAACGCTTACATAGACAAGCGTTATCGCGACATGATTTGCTATACCGCGGAATACGACACGAAGGCGAAAATCTTAAAAGAAATCGAGACTTCGCTTGATAACATAGACAATTTCGGTTTGCTCGGGGCGTTCGACCAGCTGAAAAGCGCGCTTCAGCAGGTTTCGCTCTCTTCTCCCGACGCCAAGGAAATGTGCAGTCTTGTCCGCAACGAGGCGTCGAACATCTGTTCCATGCTCCGCTCTTACAGCGCGGAACTTGACCGTCTGCTGGAAAACAATATCGTGGAGCTTAAAACTTCGATAAGCAACGCGAACGTGCTGATAGACAAGATTGTTCAGTACAACAAGGCAATCGTGAACGAATACGCTTCGACTGAATACGGGCGGATTGCGAGCGGTCAGGGCGTTTCCGAATACGGACCGTTGGAGTTGTTGGACCAGCGAAACCTTTTGCTTGACGAGCTTGCCGAGTACGGGGACATTCAGGTGTACGCGAACGTGGACGGTTCGGTGAGGGTGACGATGGGCGGCACGGAAATCATCAACGGCGAAGAGAACGAGATAATCGTGATGAAAAGCTACGAGGATTACAACGCGGCGGTTTTGACCTTCTCGAACGGCGACCGGTTCAGCCCTCAATCGGGTGAAATTAAGGCCTTCGCGGACATGGTAAACGGACACGGACCCTACGCCGTGGGTAAGTATCAAAATTCCGAGTACGGCATACCTTATTATAAAGACGCGCTGAACGCTTTCGCGGCGGACTTCGCGAAATTGATGAACACCGTGAGCGCCGCCAATTTGGATAATCCCGCGTCTTGGGACAGAAGCCTTATATGGGGCGATTTTGCCTACGACATTAACGGGGACGTCATTATCGACTTAAACGGCGACCGTGTGAAGGCTGCGGTTACCGCCTCCAATATCCGCATTTCCGACGAATGGATGGCGAATGAGCTTATGATTGGCGAAACCTACACCCCCGACCCCGACAATCCCGACGACCCCGAACTTGGGATTTGGAACGGAATATGGGAGGTTCCCAACCTTCAAGGCTCAAATCTCTCGCGTTTTGTGGAAGCGCTTGAAACAGACATGAACTGGGGCAGGGCGAGCGATTTCAACGGAACGGTTTTCAACTACCTTATGTTCCTGAGCAACCGTATGGGGCAGGGTATCAACTTCATTGAAAACCAGTATGACGTGGTGATGGACACCGTGAACACCCTTCTTGACAACCGCGATTCGATTTCGGCGGTATCGGATACGGAGGAAGGGATAAATATGATGACCTATCAGAAATGGTATAACGCTTCCGCGAGAATTATGACCACGCTTGACGAGGCGTTGGACGTGGTGATTAACCGTATGGGCAGGGTTGGTCTGTAAGCAGTTTCATTAAATTCGGAGGTTTTGAAATGTCAAGTATGAGAATAACGGGTTCGTCTGTGCTGAGACGTTACGTCCATAATCTCGAGCGGAATTTCTATGATAAGAATAAAACCGAGAGCAAGATTATCAATAACCGCAGATACACGAGGGCGAGCCAAAGCCCGATGGAAGCCGTGAAGGCGCTTAAAGTGCGGAAGGCTCTCGCGGAGATTGAAACCTATCA
>JAIRWE010000113.1 GCA_031253365.1 Oscillospiraceae bacterium
CGCTTAAATCGGGGACGGACTACACGCTCTCGTACAGCAAGAACAAGAACATCGGGAAAGCGTCGGTGAAAATCACGGGCAAAGGGAATTATACCGGGAGCAAGACCGTGACGTTCAAAGTCGTGCCGAAAAAAGCGGCGATTTCATCCGTTTCGGAAAGCAAGCAAAAAATCACGCTTAAATGGGGGAAGGTTTCGGGTTCTGTCACGGGGTACAAGGTGTATTACTCCGAGAAGAAAAGCGGGGATTACAAACTGCTCAAGACCGTGAAAGGCGCGTCAACCACGACGTTCACCACGAAGGCGCTGGATTCCGGCACGACGTATTATTTCCGCGTAAGGGCGTACAAAACCGTGAGCGGCGCGGATTACAACGGCGCGAACTCGGCGGTTAAGTCGAAAAAGACTTCGGGAACGGCGACCGTGAAAAAGGGAAGCACAATCAAATTCGGCGACTATGACTGGCGCGTGCTTGATGTTGACGTGAAGAACGGGAGAGCCTTAATCATCACCGACATATCAATAGAATACAGGGCGTATAACGAAGAAAATACGGACGTAACATGGGAAACCTGCGACTTACGCGCTTATCTGAACGGCGAGTTTTATAACTCGTTCGGCGCGGCGGACAAAGCGCGGATTGCAAAGACAAAAGTAAAAAACAAAGATAATCAATGGTTCGGCACGCCGGGCGGGAAAGACACCGAAGATTACGTCTTCCTGTTAAGCATTGAGGAAGTCGTAAAATACTTCGGCGACAGCGGGCAGCTGAAGAACGGCAACCCGAACACTGGGTATCATATAGACGACAAGTACAACGAGGCGAGGGTTGCGTATAGCCTTTACGGTCGGGTATCCGATTGGTGGCTTCGGTCGCCGGGCGAAGATAGTAGCCATGCCGCCGCCGTCGGCGTCAGCGGTCTTGCCCTCGTCAGCGGCTTCTATGTCTACTACAATGTCAGCGTTCGCCCCGCGATGTGGATTACGCTGTAATTAAAAAAAGGAGAAACGATAAAGTAACAATAGAGGAGGAAATGTCATGTCAGTATTATTGTCGGGAATTGAAAATCAAATCCAGGACGCGGCGGCTCCGTTTATAATCTTCGGAGGCTTTGTCGCGGCGGCAATCGCGTTGCCCCTTATCTGCGCGATTCTGAAACTGTTGGGGATATACGCCGTCGTCGAGGAGCGGGAAGCGGTGGTCTACGTGCTTTTCGGGAGCGTGGTGGGCGTTCTGACCGAGCCGGGGCTGTACTTTCTGTGGAAGGAGCTGGGCATAAGCGCGCTGTTCGTCAACTGGCTGGGGAAAAAATACAAGGTTGATATGCGTTTGGACCAGCAGTATTTGAGAAGTCAGGCGGTCAACTCGGAGGAAGGCGCGCCCATGGGCGTGGGATTATGGTATGAAATGTATATAAACGACCCCGTCGCCTATACGTTCAGGAACACCAACCCGCGCGGTTCCCTCGCCGCGAACGTCGGCAACTCCACCGTGCGCTGCCTGTCGAACCTGCCGCTTGACAAGATGATGTCCGACAGGCACACCATGAGCAGAACCGTGCGGGCGGAGGTGTCCGAAAAATCGCAGGAATGGGGGTACAAGCTCGGTTCGTGCTATATACGGAAGGTGCATTTCCGCGACCAGAACATGATTCAGCAAATCCAGAACAAAGTCGTCAACCGATTGAGGAAGGTCACTTCCGCGATTATGCAGGAGGGCGCGAACCAAGTCGGCGTTATCACCGGCGCGGCGGAAAAAGAGGCGGCGATTGACTTCGGTAAGGCTTCGGCAATCCGCCCGGCGATAGTGGGTAAAATGCTCAACGACATTTCGCAGGACGCCGACGTGTGCGAGGCGCTTTTCGAGCTGTTGGAAATAAGCAGGCTGACGGAAAACAGGGTTCCTATTTACAACATCAATCAGAAATTGAACCTGATGCTCCCGAGCGGGAATTAGAACCCGTGCCGCGAAAAGAAATCTCCCTGTATGTCCATGTTCCGTTTTGCGCCGGGAAATGCGCGTACTGCGATTTTTATTCCATACCGTATGAAAGGATAACCGCCGATTTGTATAAGTCAGCGGTTATTCGCAATGTTAAAAGATACGTTGAAACCGGGCAAATCGTTTTTGACACCGTGTATTTCGGGGGCGGAACGCCGTCGCTGCTGCCGGGGGAAATCGCGGAAATAACCGCGTTTCTGCGTGAAAGCGGCGCGCTTTCCGAAAACGCCGAAATCAGCGTCGAAGCCAACCCTTCGGACATTTGCGCCGCCGAAAACGCGCTCGGAACGCTTCGCGGCGCGTCCGTGAACCGCGTTTCGGTGGGCGCGCAGTCGCTTAACGAAGGCGAACTGCGTTTTCTCGGGCGGCGGCACGACCCGAAGATGGCCGCCGCCGCGCTCGCGAACGCGCGAAAAGCGGGGTTTGAAAACATTTCCGCCGATATTATGCTCGGTATTCCGGGGCAGACGGCGGACAGCCTTTACCGCACGCTCGGCGCGCTCGCGGAACACCGCGTCGTTCACGTTTCCGCCTATATTCTGAAAATCGAGGAAGGCACGCCCCTCGCGGCTGTGCGTCTGCGTTCCCCGGAAGCGTTCCCGGGGGAGGACGAAACGGCGGAGCTTTATCTGCGCGCCGCGGATTTTTTGGGCGAAAACGGTTTCGCGCAGTATGAAATCAGCAATTTCGCCAAGCCGGGTTTCGAGTGCGCGCATAATCTCAAATATTGGCGTTGCGGGGAATATATCGGGCTCGGTCCCGCCGCGCACTCGTTTTACGGCAAAAAGCGTTTCGCCGTTCCGAAGGACGTGGAAGGGTTTATCGCCGCTTTGACGCAGGAAACATACGTAACGGAGGAGAACCCCGCCGATTTCGGGGAGTGGGCGATGTTAAAACTGCGCTTAACGGAGGGGATTACGTTCGCGGAATGTGAGGAGCGGGGGGTAAAGCGGGAAACGCTGCTGGAACGCGCCTCGGCGGTTCCGCGAAGGTGTCTGCGAATAAGCGAAACGGGCGTTTCGCTCACGGCGGAGGGGTTCCTCGCGGCGAACAGCGTGATAAGCGCCATGATTTAGA
>JAIRWE010000116.1 GCA_031253365.1 Oscillospiraceae bacterium
GTCCGCGTCCGCGTAGAACATATAATCGAGGACGTCGCCGATTTCAAAGCCGTTTACGGAAACGAGGCGCGCCCCGGCTTTAATCCCCGCTTTGTCGGCGGGCGAACCCGGCGACACGCTTTTAATTCTCACAGGCATCGATTTTCAGTTGAACATTCCCCGCCGCCCCCGCCGAGGGAATGGTTTTCGTGACGTATTTTTCCTTGTTTTCGATAACCTTGTCCCCGTATAAACTCGCGGAGCCGAGCGCGGTCTTCGTCAGGCGCATGACCTGAACGCCGCGGGTATTCCTCGCCGATTTGGGCAATACCAAAGCCGACGAAAAAATCATAACCTTACCCGCTTCGGAGCGCAGCAGAAATTCCCTGTCGTCGGTTATTTTGAACATGGCGACCACGGGCGAATCCGTGTTCAGCGAGTTGGCTAACTTTTTGCGCTTGGTTTTGGTTTCAAACGAGGACAGCGGCACCTTCGCGCATTTCCCGTTTTTGAAAAAGCTGACGATTGTTTCGCTGTAATCGGAGGTGACCGCCGTGAAAACAAGCCTTTCCCCCTCTTCAAAATCCAGTTTCGACGGGATATAGTCGCCCATTACGCCGGCTTTGACGTCCTCAAAATCGCTCAGCCTTGATTTATACGCCGTCCCCCTGTCGGTGAAAAACAACAGCTCGTCGCGGTTGCAGGCGTCGCAGCGCGCGATAATCGCGTCGCCCTCTTTCAGCTTATGCTCGCCGCCCATTCTCAGCGAAAGCGGCGTTATTTTCTTGAAATACCCCTCTTTCGTGATAAAGACGTTGACCGCGTAATCGGGTACGGCTTCGGCGATTTGAACGGCGGCTTCATCGTCCTGTTCCCGGCGGAAAATCAGCTCCGAGCGGCGCGGCTTGCCGTATTTCGCGGAAATTTCCTTCAAATCGCTTATTATTACCGCCTTGATTTTCCTGTCGCTTGAAAGGATTTCCTCGGCTTCGGCGACGGCTTTTCGCAGTTCCTCGATTTCCGCCGTCCGTTTCAGGATATATTCGCGGTTGATGTGCCTGAGCCTTATTTCCGCGACGTAGTCCGCCTGCGCTTCGTCAATCCCGAACCCTATCATCAGGTTGGGGACGACCTCGCTTTCCTCGTCGGTTTCACGGACAATCCTGACGGCTTTGTCTATATCGAGCAGGATTTTCCGCAGCCCGACGAGCAGATGCAGCTTTTCCTTCCTTTTGTTCATGTCGAAAAGGACGCGCCTTCTCACACATTCCCCGCGGAACGCCACCCATTCGCTTAAAATTTCGCCGACGCCCATTACGCGGGGGTTCCCCCCGATTAAAAGGTTAAAATTGCAGGAAAAAACGTCCTGCAACGGCGTTAAGCGGAACAGCTTCCGCATTAACTCGTCGGGGTTCACGCCGCGCTTTAAGTCGAGCGTCAGCTTCAGCCCCGACAAATCCGTTTCGTCGCGGGTGTCGTTTATTTCCTTGATTTTACCGGCTTTTACGTGTTCCACTATCTTGTCGATAATCGCCTCGACGGTCGTCGTCGGGGGGATTTCGGTGATTTCCACGCAATTTTCCGACTTGTCGAAACGGTAACGCGAACGAACCTTGACGCTGCCGCGCCCCGTCGCGTAAATCCCGCCCATCTCCTCCTCGTCGTAGATAATCAGCCCGCCGCCGGGAAAATCCGGCGCTTTAAGGGTGGAGATTATATCGTGTTCGGGGTCTTTCATAAGGGCGATTGCCGTTTCGCAAACCTCCGACAGGTTAAACGGGCATATATTGCTCGCCATTGAAACGGCTATCCCTATGTTGGAATTGACGAGGATTGACGGGAATTTCACGGGGAGCAAAACCGGCTCGTTCATGGTGGCGTCGTAGTTCGGGGTGAAGTCCACCGTGTCGCGCTCGATTTCCGAAAAAAGCTCCGCGCATACGGGTTCCAGCTTGGCTTCGGTGTAGCGGGCGGCGGCGTAAGCCATATCGCGGGAATACGCCTTGCCGAAATTCCCCTTGCTGTCCACGAACGGGTGGAGCAGAGCCTCGTTCCCGCGCGCGAGCCGCACCATGGTTTCGTAAATCGCCGCGTCGCCGTGCGGGTTAAGCCGCATCGTCTGACCGACGATGTTGGCGGATTTCGTTCTCGCCCCCGTGAGCAGACCCATTTTATACATCGTGTAAAGCAGCTTCCTGTGGGACGGCTTGAACCCGTCTATTTCGGGCAGCGCGCGGGAAACGATTACGCTCATGGCGTAAGGCAGATAGTTCTCTTGTAATGTTTCGACTATATTCTTTTCGCTGACCTCGCCCGCGCCCTCGATTTGGGCGGAAACGGCGGGTTTTTGTTGTTCGGGTTTTTGTTTTTTCATGTCCCTCCTTGCCGAAGCCGCCTACGAAATGTCCGCTATTTCCAGATACTGCGAGCCGTACTCGCTTATATAGTCCTTCCGCCCCTGCAAATTGTCGCCCAGTAACAAATCGAACATTTCCCGCGTGTGCTTCGCGTCGGTCGGCGTCACCTTAATCAGCCGCCTC
>JAIRWE010000151.1 GCA_031253365.1 Oscillospiraceae bacterium
CGAAAACCTTTTTCAGGCGGTTTTCAAGAAAAATTTTGTCGGACAAGGAAACTCGACGAGTAAGGCTTTGTGCCTTGCGAGGAGAGGTGACGCAGTCCGGCGGAATTTTTCGCCGAAAATCGGCGAAAAGGGGTTTTCGGAGGTTGCCGTATGTATCAGGGGGCGGGGGGCTTTGCGCCTGCCCCGCCCCCCCCCGCGCGTCAGTTCTTCCTCGCCGCTTCCGACAGTTTCCCGCAGAATTGTTCCGGCGTTATGTTGTAATACGCCAAATCCGGCAATATTACGGAAAACGTGTCGATGACGTTCTGATACCAATAGGCTTGGTTTTGACCATACGTTACCTTTGCCTTTGCGCCGATGTCCAAAACCCGTGCCATGAGCGGGTCGTTTTCCCTCAGCTCTTTCGGTATCGTCACCTGCGGTGAAACCGGCTGAAGCCCCGTCATTTCAAGCGCCTTGATTTGATTTTCAACCGTCGTTTCATACTTCAAGAAAGCCACCGCCGCCCTGATTTTGACCGGGTCGCTCGCCCCGACCATGTCGCCCGGCGTCGGCACCAACGACATACCGTACTTTGGCAGCAGCATTATTCCGACATTGTCGTAGAAGCCTTCGGGGGCTTTTTCCGGGTTTTTGAAATCGGGTATCATCCAAGGGCCGTTCGGGAACATCGCCACTTCCCCGTTGAAAAAGTGCGTAGCCATGGGGTCGTACTTCCCGCCCGCCGCGTCCGCGGTCGTATATTCCGCGAGCATCTTTTGCAGCTTTCCGGCGGCGTTGATAACTTCCGGCGTTTCGTAATCGGTCGGATAAGCCGTGTTCATCCACTCTTCGCCGTCGGCGTTCTGCGTGGCTATGAGCGCGCTGAACCACAGATTGGACAGCCAGCCCGAATCGGCGGTATCCATCCCCACCGGAATGATTCCCGCGGCTTTGAACTTTTCGCATACGTCGAAAAATTCTTCCCATGTTTCAAACGCCGTTTCGGGAGGGGTTATACCCGCTTTTCTGAACAGCTCCTTGTTGTAATAGACGTAGGAGATTTCCTTTGATACGGGTACGCCGTAAATTTTTCCGTCCACCGTGTTGAACTCCAAGGAACGCTCGTCGAACAACGCTTTCCATTCGGGGTCGGCGTTGAAGTAGGGCGTGAGGTCCGCCACCTTGCCCGAACGCGCCGCTATCTCGGTTATGTTGTTGCCGCCGTTCAGCACTATGTCGGGCAGCGTGCCGCTGGAAATCAACAGCTTAATCTTTTGGTTGAACGCGTCGGTGGTCGGAATTTCCTCGAAGTTGAACCTTACGTTCTTCCCCTCCTCGGTTTTGGTGAAGCTGTCGAAGAGGTAGCTGTAATAGTCCGCGGCGTAGTCCGTTCCCACATGGTAGTTGATGACGTTCAGCGTCACCGTTTCGTCGCCGTATAAACCGGGCGATGAATCGTCGGGTTTTGAACATCCCGCCGCCAGAACAGCCATCGTCCCCGCCAGAAATACGGCGGTCGCTTTTTTGAATGTCTTTCCGTTCATTTTAATTCCTCCTTTATTGCTTTGAAGCAATGTGTTTTTTTTCCAAGAACCCCGCTGTGTGAAAGCGTCCGCTCTTTACAGTTTCATTATACAATAAGCCCGCGCCGCGACGGAATAGAAATATTTGACTTGTTCTTTAAAATTTTTGCGTATTGACTTTACGAAACTATTATGCGATAATTACGGGAAAAGGGGCGTGTTCTATGAGAAAACGGAGAAAGGCAAACCGCCTTAACGTATTCATCGTCTTGTCCATATTCGCGGTTACGGTTCTGACCACGTTCATGGCGGGGATATTGTTCTATGTGAAAAGCGCGGAAACCCTGACGGCGATTTACAGCGACGAGTTAATCCGCGAGCTTGACCAGATTAACGGGAACGTGCGCGACCAAATCGCCATTGTCGACTCGCTTTTTCCCACGCTGGTGTCGTCCATTCCGATTTACAATAACTTAGAGCCCGCCGCGGAAGGCTATGAGCGCAAGGAACCGCAGGAACGCAGACTTGAAATAGAGCGGCAGATGAGTTATATACTCGTCAATAATTTTTTGTGGAGCGAAAATCTGCTGGAAGGCGTTTATATTTTCGATAGCGAAGGGGTGTGTTCCGTTTTTTCCGTTTACGAAACGCATAAGGCGGCGGCGCAAACCGCCGTCGAAACCGCCGACCCCGCCGCCGTTTCCGTTCAAATACAAACGCGCGGGGAGGACGACGATTCCATCTGGTTCGTAAAGAATATATTCAGTATGTACACAGGCGGGAAAATCGCGGCAATCGCGGTTGATATAAACAAGTCCGAATGGGCGCGCGTGTGTTCGGACGGCACGGACGAAAACTGGATTATCCTTCTGTATGACGAAAAAATCACGCTTCTGCTCGAAAACTGCGCGAGTGAGGACGAAATCGACGCCATTAAATCCGCCGCGAAGTCCCGCGACGGATTTCAGAAAATAAGCGTCTTGAACACACAGTATTTCATGGCTTCGCATAACATCGAGGCGTCGGGGCTGACCTCGGCGGTGGCGGCGTCCGAGGGGTATTTCATGCGCGATTTGAGCGAAGCCCGGGTTTCGTTCCTGTCCGATTACGCGCCCATTGCGCTCGCGGCAATGGTCGTTACGGTCTTGATAAGTTTTTTTATCACGAAGCCAATCAAACAAATGACCGACTATGTCCGCGAGGTAACGACGAACAAGGTCGCCGCCAAACGCCCCAAGGTGATGTTCCGGGAGCTTGACGAGTACGTGGAGGCTTTCGTCGAAATGCTCAATCAGCTTGAGATATATTACAGCGATTTGCGCGAACAGCAGGTTCTTTTGAAGAACGCCGAAATAAAGGCGTTACAGGCGCAAATGACCCCGCATTTTTTGTTCAACGTGCTGAACACCATAGCTTGGACGGCGGAAATAGAGGGGAAAAGCGAGATTTATCGCATGGTTATGTCATTGAGCGAGTTGCTTCGGGCAAATATACTGTCAAAGGACAAGGACTTTGTTTCGCTGAAAGAAGAGCTTGATTACGCGCGGTTTTACATCTATCTTCAGCGTCAGCGTTTCGGGGAAAAATTCGAGGCGGAGATTGACGGCGGCGGCGTTGCCGAGGAAACCCGGGTTCCGCGTTTTTGTATTCAGCCGCTTGTCGAAAACGCGATATTACACGGATTTGAGCCTTTGCCCGACGACGGGCGCGACAAACGCCTGAAAGTAACCGTAACGCCCGAAAACGGCGGAATACGCGTACTGGTTGAGGATAACGGCGAAGGGTTCCCCGACGGTTTCAGCCTTGAAGACGCCGCGCCCGTCGGCGAGGGGGCGCCGCTTGAAGAAAGCGCGCACGCCGGAATAGGTTTGCGGAACCTTAACCGGCGGCTCGTCTTGCTCTTGGGGGCGGAAAGCGGGCTGTCAATCAGCAGCGGGGGCGGGAAAACGTCCGTTACGTTCGTTCTGCCCGGAAACGGCGGCGCGTAGCCGAGAGGAGGTCTTCACAGATGCCCTATCGTTTGCTTATAGCCGACGACGAGCATATAATCCGCAGGGGGCTTTCGGAATATATGCCCTGGGACACAATCGGGTGCGAAGTGGATTCGACGGCGAAGGACGGGTTTGAGGCTATTGAGATGATTAAGGGCAGTCCCCCCGACATTGTCATAACGGACATAAAAATGCCGCGTCAAAGCGGTCTTGACGTGGCGCGTTTCGTATATGAGAATTGCCCGCGGATTAAGATGGTCATACTTACGGGATTCGCGGAGTTTGAATACGCGCGCGAGGCGATTGCTTACGGCGTCGCGGACTACGTACTGAAACCCGTTTCCAAAGACGGGCTTTTGTCGTCGGTGAAGAAACTGCTCCTTAAAATCAACGAGGAAAAAGAACGCGACGGACTAAACAAAAACATTATGTCGCCGTATGTCGGAAAACTTTATGACATTGAGAAAAAACTCAGCGAACACGACTATGAGGCGGGGCGGCAAAGCGTGTCGTCTTTGTTCACGGCGTTGAACGAGTTGGTTCACCGCCAACGGAAGTTCAGCCCGCTCGTGGAGAAAACGCTGGGGTATATCCACGAGAACTATAATTCCAATCTGTCGCTGGAAACGATTGCCTCCCGAATACCGGCGAATCCGTCGCATTTAAGCCGCACGTTCAAGAAGGAAACGGGAGAAGCCGTCGTCGAATACATCAACCGCACGCGCATTGAAAAAGCGAAGGAGCTGCTGACGTTTACGGACATGATGGCTTACGAGGTGGCGGAGGCGGTCGGGTTCAACGATTCCACCTACTTTTCGCTTGTTTTCAAGAAAATTACCGGCGTCAGCCCCAAGGATTACAAAAACAGCCTGTAAATTCGCTGTCCGTGAGCTGTTCGACGGCGGCGGTGAAACCGCCGCCGTCGAACAAGCCGCTCCTTCTGTAAGCCGGGTTTTGTCGTGTATAATCATTTATCTTGCCGCGTCGTCGCCGGCGCGGTCGTCCCGCCTTGCGGCGGAGTTGCCGCCTTTCGTCGGGGTACGCCGAGCAGACGTATTGTTCCCCGCGTTAAATCGGCGTTGCATCGGATAGGGTTTACATGGCGGCGGCGTCTCCGCCGCCCCGGTGGGCTTTTACCCCGCCTTTCCACCTGTGCCGCGCGGAATTTCCGCGCGGCAGTCTATTTCTGTTGCACTCGCCCTGGAGTCGCCTCCGGCTGCCGTTAGCAGCTATCCCGCTCTGCGATGCCCGGACTTTCCTCACGTTTTGCGCGCGCGATTATACAAAGAAGCGGTTACTGATTAAAATTCCTTCTCAGCTTGTCGAAAAAACTTTCCCTTTTCGCGAAATTTTTGCTTGTCATTTCGTTGTCAAGCAGGCGGAGCAGTTCTTTCTGGCTTTTGGTAAGGTTTCGGGGGATTTCAATTATAACCTTTACCAACTCGTCGCCCCTGCCTTCCCGTTTGAGCCGCTGAACCCCCTTCCCTTTCAGCCTGAACACCGTGTCTTGCTGCGTCCCTTCGGGAACCGTCAGCTTAACGGAACCGTCTATGGTCGGAACCTCCACCTCCGCGCCCAAAGCCGCCTGCGTATAAGTCAGGGGGATTTCGCAGTGGATGTCGAATCCGTTCCTTTCAAAGAACGGGTCGCGCTTGACGTTTATCCTTATGTTAAGGTCGCCCTTGCCGCCGCCGTTCGCGCCGATATGCCCCTCGCCGCGAACGCTCAGAATCTGCCCGTCGTCAATCCCCGCCGGGATATTCACCGTGACCTTGCGCTTTTTCTGAATCCGCCCGTGCCCCGCGCAGCCCGAACAGCTCTGTTCGATGATTTTGCCTCTGCCGCCGCAGGTCGTGCAGTCTTTCACGTTTTGAATCATTCCGAGCATGGAACGCTGCTGATACCGGATTTTACCGCTGCCGTTACATTCGGAACAGGTTTTCGGCGCGGTGCCGGGCTTCGCGCCGGAACCGTTGCAAACGTCGCAGATTTCATGCCGCGAAATGTCGATATCCCGCTGTAAGCCTTTGCAGGCGTCTATGAAGCCGATGTTCATCGACATCGAAATGTCCTGCCCCTGCCTCGGCGCGTTCGGACTGGAGCTTCTCGCTCTGCCGCCGCCGAAAAGCGAGTCGAATATATCGCCGAGGTCAATACCGCCGTCAAAACCGCCGAACCCCCCGAACCCGCCGAACCCGCCTTCTCCCCCCGCGCCGTAGGACGGGTCGATGCCCGCGTGGCCGTAAGCGTCGTAGCGTTTGCGCTTTTCGGGGTCGGACAGGACTTCGTTTGCCTCGTTGACTTCTTTGAATTTGGCTTCCGCCGATTTTGGGTCGTCGGGGTTTAAGTCGGGGTGGTATTTTTTGGCAAGATTACGGTAGGCTTTTTTTATTTCATCGTCGGACGCGCCCTTACGCAACCCCAGCACCTCATAATAATCGCGTTTGTCCGCCATACTCGTCTCCGTTTATTTCAGTTAAACCGCTATTCCGTAAAGTCGGCGTCCACGACGTTGTCGCCGCCGGAAACGCCGGACTCGCCGCCTTCGCCGCCTTCGCCGTCCGGCGCGCCCTGCGCCGCCTGTTCCTGATAAATCCTCCCGAAAATATTCTGCGCCTCCTTCATCAGTTCCTCTTTAAGCGACTTGATTTTCTCGATATTCTCGCCTTTCAGCGCTTCTTTCAGCTCGCTGATTTTCGGTTCGAGGCTCGCTTTGTCGCTTTCGGAAATTTTGTCCCCGAAATCGCTTATCGATTTTTCAATCTGATAAACGGCTTGGTCCGCGTCGTTGCGCGCCTCGACTTCTTCCTTGCGCTTTTTGTCGTCCTCCGCGAACGCCTCGGCTTCCTTAACCGCGCGGTCTATGTCGTCCTTGCTCATGTTGGTGGACGCCGTTATGGAAATATGCTGGGATTTCCCCGTTCCCTTATCCATGGCGGAAACGTTGACTATGCCGTTCGCGTCAATGTCGAACGTCACTTCGATTTGCGGGATTCCGCGCGGCGCGGGCGCTATGCCGTCAAGGCGGAAATTGCCGATTGACTTGTTATCCTTCGCGAACTCGCGTTCGCCTTGAAGCACGTTGATGTCCACGCTAGGCTGATTATCCGAATACGTCGAGAAAATCTGCGCCTTTTTGGTGGGAATGGTGGTGTTGCGCTCAATCATGCGGGTACATACGCCGCCCGCCGTTTCAATTCCGAGGGAAAGCGGGGTGACGTCCAACAAAAGCAGATTCGTGACTTCTTTGTTCAGCACGCCGCCTTGAAGCGCCGCGCCCATGGCGACACATTCGTCGGGGTTGATGCCCTTGAACGGCTCTTTCCCGAGGTAACTCTTCACCGCGTCCTGCACGGCGGGTATTCTCGTCGAACCGCCCACCAAAAGCACTTTGCTTATATCGCCGGCGGAAAGTCCGCTGTCTTTAAGCGCCTGTTTGAGCGGACCCATCGTCTTCTCCACCAAATCGGCGGTAAGCTCGTTGAATTTCGCCCGCGTAAGCGGAACCTGCAAATGCCGCGGACCGGCGGAGTCGGCGGTTATATAAGGGATATTGATGTCCACCGACGCGGAGCCGGAAAGCGTGATTTTCGCTTTTTCGGACTCGTCCTTGAGCCTTTGCATGGCGAACTTGTCCTTTGTCAGGTCGATGCCGTCGGACTTTTTGAATTCCGCGACGAGGAAATCAATGATTCTCTGGTCGAAGTCGTCGCCGCCCAAATGATTGTTTCCCGCCGTCGCCAGCACCTTCTGGATGCCGTCGCCCATTTCGATTACCGAAACGTCGAACGTGCCGCCGCCGAGGTCGTAGACGACGATGTTTTGTTCCTCGCCCTTGTCTATTCCGTAAGCCAAAGCCGCCGCCGTCGGCTCGTTGATAATCCGCTTGACGTTCATCCCCGCGATTTGCCCCGCGTCTTTCGTCGCCTGCCTTTGCGAGTCGGTAAAATACGCGGGTACGGTAATCACCGCGTCGGTGACTTTGTCGTTTAAGTAGGCTTCCGCGTCGGCTTTCAGCTTTTGCAGAATCATGGCGGATATTTCCTGCGGGGTGTATTTTTTCCCGTCGATGTCAACCTTATGGTCGGAACCCATTTTCCGCTTAATCGAGATAATCGTCTTATCGGGGTTTGTCACCGCCTGGTTCTTCGCCAGCTGCCCGACCAGCCGCTCCCCGTCCTTCGTGAACGCCACTATGGACGGCGTCGTGCGCGAACCCTCCGCGTTGGCGATAACCGTCGCTTCCCCGCCTTCTATAACGGAAACGCACGAGTTTGTCGTTCCCAAATCAATTCCTATAATTTTTGCCATTTCTATCGTCTCCTTTCGGTGATTGTCATTTTACCGTCGCGACCATCGCGAACCGTATAATCTTGCCCCCTATTTTGTAGCCTTTTTGAAAGACCTGCGCGATTTTGCCGCTTGCCAGCTCCGCGCTTTCCACGTTTTGAACCGCCTGATGAACGGACGGGTCAAAGTCCTCGCCCGTAATTTCCTCAACGCCGAGGGATTTCAGCGTTTCGAGAAAACCCGAATAAATCATCTCGATGCCTTTTTTGTAATTGGCGTCGGAACATTCGGACTGCAACGCGCGTTCGATGCCGTCCATTACGGGAAGGAACGCCGCCACGATTTTCGCGGTGATTTCCGAGGAAAGCTCCAACCGTTCCTTCGCGGTTCGCTTTCGGTAATTGTCATATTCCGCCGCCTGACGCAGCAATCGGTCTTTTAAGCACGAAAGCTCGTCGATTTCGCCGCCGCCGCCCGCGTCGGGCGCGTCGTCGGGCGCCCCGTCGCCTTCGGCGATTTTTTCCCGAGGTTCCGGCGTTCGCTCGCGCGTGTCAACCCCGACGCCGTTTTCTTTTTCTTCCTTGCTCAATTTCAATCTTCCTCCTTCTCCCCGCTTTCTTCCGACAACAGCCCCGTCACCCTCACCGCGAAATATTCTATGAAGGGTATCAGCTTTTTATAATCCAGCCTCATGGGTCCGATAACCCCGAAGCTCCCCGCTGTTTTTCCGTGTTTCAGAAAACTCCCCGCGATAAGCCCCGAGTTGGAAACCGTGAAGGTGTCGCCCCTTTCCTCGTCCCCGAACAGGACGTTTATCCCCGAAAAAGCGTTGTCCAAAAGCTCGGTGAAGGCGTTGCGGTTTTGCAAAATCGAAAGAACCTCGTTCTTTTGGAAATCCTCAAAAGCGATTAAATTCGATTCCCCCTCGAAGTTGACGCGGCTTTCCGCCATTTCCCCCGACAAGTCGGCGACGACCTTCAACAGCGGCGACAGGGAAATCATATAGCTTCCGAGGGCTTCGCCCATTCGCTCGATAAACTCCTCCGAAACGCTTTCAAGGTTAAGCCCCGCGATATTCTCGTTCACGAACCCGGTGAAAAAATCAAGCTGTTCGTGGGTCAAATCGAACGACAGGCGGCAGACGCGGTTCTTGATGCCGCCGCCCGAAGTGATGAGCAAAAGGACGTACATCCTTTTGCCGGTGGGAATAACCTCCACCTTTGTAATCACCGAAAAGCGGCCGGTATTACTGGTGGAAACCACCGCGCATTTGGTAAGTTCGGCGAGCGCGCGGGACGCGCTTTCTATAATCGCGTCGTCGGTATCGTCCCTCCTGCGCGCGTTCTCAAGCGCGCTGTCGATAACGCGCTTGTCCTCGTCCGATAAAAGCGTTTGGTTTTCGGGAACAAGCCGTTCTATATACAGCCGGTAACCCTTCACGGTGGGAATCCTCCCCGCCGAGGTGTGCGGGTGGTCAAGATAACCGAGCTGTTCGAGCGAAGCCATTTCGTTCCGGACGGTGGCGGACGAAACGGAAAAGTTCAGCTTCTCCGTCAGCAGTTTAGAGCCGACCGGTTCCCCGGTGCGGATATACTCGTCAATGATGGCTTCAAGGATTTTATGGCTGCGTTCCAACGCCGGCGCACCCCCCCGCCCGTTGTTAGCACTCTAAACCTTAGAGTGCTAAATACAATTTATCACGTTTTTTCCGTTATGTCAATAGTTTTTTGAAAAAAAATTAAATATTCATAAAGTTGCCGATTTTTGCCGATTTTTCGCAAAACCACTTGACGTTTTCGCGCAAAGGGTGTAAAATAACGTTCGTAGGCATAACGGCATAACGGCGGAACAAATGTGAAGAGAGGTTATAAGTTTATGAAAAAAATAGGCGTATTGACCAGCGGCGGCGACGCGCCGGGCATGAACGCGGCTATCCGCGCCGTAACCCGCACCGGTATAAAGAAGAACATGACGGTTATGGGCATATACAGGGGATATAACGGCTTGATAAACGGCGATATGGAGGAGCTTCACGTAAGGAGCGTGTCGGACATTATCCAAAGGGGCGGAACCATTCTGTACACCGCCCGCTGCGACGAGTTCCGCCACAAAGAAGGCATTTTGAAGGGCGTGCAAACCTGTAACGAAAACGGTATAGAGGGCGTCGTCGTAATCGGGGGCGACGGTTCTTTCAGGGGGGCGGCGGATTTGTCGGCTTACGGGATTCCCTGCATAGGGATACCCGGCACGATAGACAACGACATCAATTCGACCGGCTATACCATAGGGTACGACACTGCCATGAACACGGCGATGGAGCTTATCGACAAATTGCGCGACACGGCGCAGTCCCACGACCGCTGTTCCGTCGTCGAAGTAATGGGGCATAACGCGGGGTATATAGCCCTGAACACGGGGATTGCCTGCGGCGCCACCCTCATCATCACGAAGGAAAAGCCTTATACCGTCGAGGAAATCATAGATAAAATCAAAAGCACCCAAACCAACAACAAGCATCATTTTATAATTGTTGTTTCCGAAGGGATAGGCGGTTCGGAAGAACTCGCCAAGCAGATTGAACGGGGAACGGGCGTGGAATCGAGGGCTACCATCCTCGGGCACGTCCAGCGCGGCGGTTCGCCGACCTTGCGCGACAGGGTGGTGGCGAGTCAGCTCGGTT
>JAIRWE010000159.1 GCA_031253365.1 Oscillospiraceae bacterium
GAGTTGGTTTTACTTGCCCTGTGCTGCGCTTTCGTGATTTCCGCCGAAATGTTCAACAGCGCGGTCGAGGCGCTTGTCGATAAAGCCTCGCCCGAATATTCCCCCCTCGCGAAAGCCGCGAAGGACGCGGCGGCGGGGGCGGCGCTTTTTTGGGATATTAAAAAATTTAAGGAAATAGCGGATTTCTTTTTGGGGAATATACCCGCGTTTCTCGCGCTGGCGGTTTCTTTCGCGTTAAGCGGGGTTTTCGTTTTCGCCGCGGGAGCGTCCGAGGGCAAAGATTTCCGGAGGTCGCCCAATGACTAAAACTGTATTCGCCGCGATATGCGGCAAAGCGAACGCGGGGAAATCCTCGCTTATGAATCTGTTGGTCGGCGAAAAAGTCGCCATAACCGGAAAAAAACCGCAAACCACCCGCACGCGCATTAACGGCATACTCACGAAAGGGGACACGCAATACGTTTTCGTGGACACGCCTGGTCTGCATAAACCGCGCAGCGCGCTGTCAAGACACATGCTTAAATCGGCGAGAAGCGGGGCGGCGGGGGTTGACGTCGTTTTGTTGGTGGCGGACTGCGCCCAAAAGAGCGACGCCGACGAGAACGCCTTTTTGGAAAGCATCCACGGAACCGACGTGATTTTGCTGCTCAATAAGACCGATTTGGTAAACGACAAGACGCGGCTTCTTAAAACCATCGACGAATACCGCAAGTCCTACGACTTCGCCGAAATCGTTCCCATAAGCGTGAAAGACGGTTCAAACATCGAAAAAATCCTTCCGCTGCTTTACTCTTACGCCAAAAAAAGCGAATTTTTCTTTGACCCGGGGATGCCCACCGACCAATCCGAACGCGTGTGGCTGTCGGAGATTATCCGCGAGAAGCTGCTCGGCGAACTGCGGGAGGAAATTCCCCACGGGATAGCCGTTCGGATTGAAAGCGCGGAGAGCGGCAAAACAAACAAAGGCGAGGAAATCATCGACATTTCCGCCGCCGTTATCTGCGAAAAACAGTCCCACAAAGGCATGGTCATCGGGAAAGGCGGCGCGTTTTTGAAAAACATCGGCACGAAAGCCCGCCTCGAAATGCAGGAATACTTCGGTTGCAAAGTGAACCTTAAATTATGGGCGAAAGTCGCCGAGGACTGGCGCAACAAGGAAAACCTTATAAACGAGTTCGGTCTTGATTCGGAGGTTCGCTGATGCTGATTACCGTCGACGGGTTGGTTATCGCCGGGAGGAATGCGGGGGATTCCTCCCGCTATATCGACGTTCTGACAAAAGAATACGGCGTTATAGAAGTGTTGGCGCGCGGCGTAAAAAAGATTACCGGTCACAACGCCCAAAGCGTTGCGATTTTCACCTATGCGGCGTTTTGCCTGAACAAAAGGGAGCTGAGTTATACGCTTAACTCCGCGCGCGTCAAATACAGCTTCCACGGGTTGTCGGCGGATATACGCGCCCTTTCGCTGGCGGCGTATTTTTCGGAGGCGGTGAAATACACGTCGGCTTCCGAACAGCACGGCGGGAACGCGCTCCGCATAACGCTTATGGCGCTGTACGAGCTGGAAAAAGGACAAAGCCGCGCTTTAATCAAGGCGGCTTTTGAATTGAGGCTGTCCGCCGAACTCGGCGTCGCCCCCCGCCTCGCCTCCTGCGCCGGCTGCGCGGGGAACGCGGGCGAAAACGAAAATATGTACCTTTGCGTCGGGGACGGCGTAATGCTGTGCGAAAAATGCCGCGGCAAAACGGCGGAAAAGGTTTTCGCGCTGACGCCGGGCGTCTTGAAGGCGGCGCGGTACGCGCTCGGCTCCCCGCTTGCGCGGTTGTATAAATTCTCCGCGTCGCGGGACGTTTCGCGGGGGCTTTCGGTCGTCGCGCAGGAGTATTTTCTGTATCATTTGGGCAGGGGCTTCAAGACGCTGGAATACTACGGCAATCTGCGGCGATTTGACGTTCAGCCGCCGTGAAATAAAATTTTCATAAATTTTAACGCGGCGCCGTTTCAACGCTTGCATTTACCGCCGATTCATGTTATACTTGTGTGAATATGTGTTGCGATTTTAAGACTAAACTGCAAAGGAAGCGTTAAAATGCCGGAAAACAATGCCATGGCGTTCATTGAAAGGCATCCCGATTTGTTCAAGGAAATGGGCAATATAGGAATGGGTCACGCCTGCACCGCTTTATCGCAAATGCTCGGTTCAAAAGTAAACCGCTCCATCCCCTCGGTATGGACTTTGTCCCGCGACGAGGCGGCGGAGTATTTCGAGCTTTTTGAGGGCGGGTCGATAGGGTATATACTTACGCTTTCCGAGGATATAGGGGGCGCGATTATACATATTGTCGGTCTGCCGTTCGCGGCGCGGCTGATAAAGGTGTTTTTCCCGAGCGAAATCAACAGCCTTGACGATATAGACGAAATTTGTATGTCGGTGGTACAGGAAATGGGGAACATCACCACGGCGGCTTTCGTGAACTCGCTAGCTTCCATGACGGGGCTTTTCATAGATATTTCCACGCCCCAAAAGTGCGAGAACTTAAAAGAAGAAGCGCTTGAGCTTACCGCCGAAAAGCTGTTCGTCGTCGAAAACCGCTTCTTGGTGGACAGCGGCACGATAAGCAGCGAATTGATTTTCATGCCCAAACACGAGTCCATTGAGCTTATCGCCGGGAAGCTCTGCGAACATTATAACATTGAAATGACTTAGGGCAGGTCGCTTCATTTACCAAATAATTTGTAAATCGTATTTTTGGATGTTTTCATCTTTTGTCAACATTGTTGCGTTTTCACTCATTGCCGTTGAAATAAGCAAACGGTCGAAAGGGTCTCTGTGATAAAACGGTAAATTTATTAGTGATTCTATATGCTTTTTTTCTACGGGAAGAATGATAAATGAATTTTCATCTGTTACACGAAAAATTTCAGATAATTCTATTTCCAGATTTAATTTTCTTAGTGTCAGTTTTATAGCTATTTCCCAAAATGAAACAATGCTTACATATATTTTTGCGTTAATATTAAGAATGATGTTTTTGACTGAAATCGGCGGTTGTTCCGCGTTTTCCAAATACCACAGGAGCGTATGCGTGTCCAATAAATATTTCATCATTCCATATACTCCTTAAAATCGTTTAAGGGAGCGTCAAAATCATCGGATAAATGAATTTTACCTTTAAAAACACTCGGTTTTCTGGTAATAACAGAATTTGATTCACCCTGTAAAGAAATATCGACATACGCAAGGTCTTTAAGCAAAGCAAAGACGTGACTTGCTTTTGAGTCGTCTGTAATCGATACTATATATTGTGTCATTGTGAGTCACCATGCCTTTCTCCGGGCAACCTCCGAAAATCGTCTGTAAAAGGTTTTTAGAGGCACCCAATTATCAAGTTCACCAAATTCGTTCTTTGAAGTTTTTCGGCGAATCCGCTATCGTTGACGATTCGCCTGATTGCATTATTACGAAAAGACCGTTTTTGTGAGCGTATCGTATGACGTCTTCCGGAACGATTCCGCCGGCGACGGCGCCGATAATTTTTCGGTTATCGTTGTGTTCGTCCATATACTCGCGAACTTTTTCTATCCGTTCCAAATGGTCGTCGACAAATTCGTTTTTCATTTCTGTTTTGACTTCGGCAAGCAGGATAAAGTCTCCGTTTTCAAGAATGGCGTCGACTTCCGTGATTGTTTTATTATCGCGCGTATATTTCGTATTGCACGTTTGCCGCGTGAATTCGTATCCGATATCGTTGAATTTTGCGCGCAGGTTTGACGTAAACATAGTTTCAATCAGTTTGCCGAGAGTGTTTTGCAAGCCGCCCATGTTTTTTTGCAAACCGTCTATGTTTTTCGATAGCTCAGATATCGTTTCCATGGTTTTCTGATGGCTTTCCTGCATTGTCGCCCAGACTTTTTCAAAAGTTAGCCCTTTCGCGTTTTCGAGCGCTTGTTCGGCGGTCATGTTACTCATAAATATCACATCTTCTTGAAACGGTGCTTCCGGTGGTTGCCTAAAATATAAAGCTCATAATTACCATAATAATCGGTTGGTGGAGCATATATATCCAAATCGTATGCCTGCCCGTCGCCGCGAGGAACCCGACGCGCGCCGTGTAGAAAAAAGAAGGGCATTGGTTTTCTTTTACATAAACGCCGAAATACGAACCCGCCATGAACAAAAAGAACCACGGCAACAGCGGAAAATAGTCCGACGAAACGAAACCGTCCGTCACGAAGCCGAACGGGAACAGCAAACGCGTCTCATAAAGCGCGGCGGGCGGCGCGAACGAAAAATCGCCTATACCCGCGCTACCGCCGCGAATGTTCCAGGTCAGCGCGAACAAAGCGGCGTTTATTATTATGCCGACGAAAGCGGGAATTATATCCCACAGCCCTTCCGCCAAGCCGTACAAAACCATGCAGACGCCCAGCATATGCAGGATTCCGAAAAGCACCGACATATCGGGTACGGCGAGCGCCGTCGCGAAGGTGATGAGCATTCCGAGCAAAAAGCACTGCGCGCCCCTTTTTATGTTGTTTTGCGAGTATCGGCACACAACCCCCGATATAAAGATAAACGAACCCGCGAACACGGCCCACACTATATGAAACCAGTTTTCAAAAAAAATCGGCACGTCCACCCCGTGAAAGTTTTTCAAATCGTACACGATATGATACACGACCATACATAATATGGCGAAGCCCCTTACCTCGTCGAGAAACGCCGCGCGCCGCCCTTTGCCTTTGCTTCTTATCAAGAATTACACCCGCTTTCATTCGTCGCTTTCGTCGCTCCCGCCGTCTTCGTCGCTTTCGTCACTTTCGTCGCCTTCGCTTTCGTCGTCGTCGCCCGGCGCGTCGTCGCTGAGGACTTCCGCCTTTTCCGCCTCCTGCGCCGCGAGGATTTCCGCCTCGTCCGCCTGTTCGACCTCTTCCAGCTGAGCCTGCTCGTCGTGTTCCGTCCGCGTGAAGGTAACGACCCTGCCTTCGGGGGAAAGCCGCATAACCCTCACGCCCGTCGCGTATCTGCCCATAACGCGCAGGTCGTTCGCCCGTATGCGTATAATCACGCCTTCGTCGTTAATCAAGATAACGTCGTCGTCCGTGTAAATCGTTTTTATCCCGCAAACGAAACCCTTTTCCCCTCCGGTTTTATAATTCGTAAGCCCGCTGCCGCCCCTTCTTTGTTTGCGATAACTCGAAAGCGCGGCGCGCCTGCCCATCCCCCTGTCCGTAACCGTCAAAACCGTGCTGCTTTCGTCGTAAACCTTCGCCGTACCCACGACATAATCGTCCTCGCGCAGGCGGATTGCCCTCACCCCTCTGGCGGTTCTGCCGATTGCGCGAATACTCGGCTCGTCAAAGCGGATAGCCATACCGCCTCGGGTCGCGATAATCATTGAGCTGTCGCCTTCGGTCAAATGAGCGGAGGCTATTTCGTCGCCGTCGTTCAGCGTTATGGCGCGGATTCCATTTTTTCGGACGTTCTTGTACATGGACAGCGCCGTTCTTTTTATCAGACCCTTTTTGGTCACGCAGACGAAAAACTTGTTCTCGGCAAAGTCGGCGGTTTTCATCATGGCGGCTATACATTCCTCCGCCTGTAACTGCAAAAGCCCCGCGATATTCGTCCCGCGCGACTGGCGGCTGCCTTCGGGAATCTCATAGCATTTAAGTTTATACATATTCCCGAGGTTCGTCACGAAAAGAATATTGTCGTGCGTGGAAGCGATGAACATATCCTCCACGAAGTCCTCGTCGCGCCGCTTCATTCCCGAAACGCCCTTGCCGCCGCGTTTTTGCAGGTTATAGACCTCCGCGGCCTGGCGTTTTATATAACCTATGTTGGTATAGGTCAGCACGCTTTCTTCCACGGGGATTAAATCCTCTATATCGACTTCGCCGCTTACCGCCTCTATACCCGTTCGCCGCTCGTCGGCGAATTTTTTCCTTATCGCCGCCAATTCTTCCGAAATAACCGCGAGGATTTTCCCCCTGTCGCCGAGCAAAGCCTCCCACTCGTTTATTTTTTCCGTCAGCACCCTCAACTCGTCTTGGATTTTTTCGCGTTCCATACCCGTCAGCTGCCCCAAACGCAAAGAAACAATCGCGTCCGCCTGCTCCTCCGACAGCTCCCTGTCCGCGAACCGTTCGATTAAACGGGCTTTGCCTTCGGGTATGTTTTTCGACGACATAAGAATATCCTTCACCTCGTCGAAAAAATCAATGGCGACCATGAACCCCAAAAGAACGTGGGCGCGGGTTTTCGCCTTGTTCAAATCGAATTTGACTCGGCGAACGATTACCTGTTCCTGAAACCCTATGTAATGCTCCAACGCCTGCCGAAGCGTCAGGATTTTCGGTTCCCCGTCCACCAGAGCCAGCATAATCACGCCGACGGTTTCCTGCAACTGCGTGAAGCTGTACAGCTTGCTCAATATAACCGAAGCGTTGGCGTCGCGCTTTAATTCGAGGACAATCTTCATGCCCTTGCGGTCGGATTCGTCGCGAAGCACGGAAACGCCGTCCAACCGCTTATCCCGTATAAGCGAGCCTATGCTTTCGAGCAGGCGGGTCTTGTTGACCATATAAGGGATTTCGGTTATGACTATCCTCGTATGGCTCTTTTCCTCTATGATGTCCGCCCTGCCGCGAAGCGTGATTTTCCCCTTACCCGTGTAATAGGCGGAACGGATGCCCGCGTGGCCCATGATAATCCCGCCCGTGGGGAAGTCGGGTCCCTTTACGGTTGACATCAACGTTTCCGTCGAGGTGTTTTCGTCTTCCAAAAGCAACCGAAGCGCGTCGATTACCTCGCCCAGATTATGGGGCGGAATATTGGTCGCCATTCCCACGGCGATACCCGTGGAACCGTTCACAAGCAGGTTCGGGAAACGCGAGGGCAACACGACGGGTTCAAGCAGGCGGTCGTCATAGTTGGGGATAAAGTCCACGGTTTCCTTGCCTATATCCGCGAGCATTTCGGCGGAAATGCGCGACAGGCGGGATTCCGTATAACGATAAGCGGCGGGGGGGTCCCCGTCGATTGAACCGAAGTTGCCGTGTCCCTCGACCAAGGGGTACCGCAACGAAAAATCCTGCGCCAGCCTTACCAAAGCGTCATAAACGCTGGCGTCGCCGTGGGGGTGATATGAACCGAGAACCGAGCCCACGGTGTCCGCGCATTTATGGAACGGCTTGTCGTGGGTCAGCCCTTTTTCGTGTTTGGTATAGAGAATACGCCTGTGAACGGGCTTTAAGCCGTCGCGCACGTCGGGAAGGGCCCTCGAAACGATAACCGACATTGAATATTCCATGAAGGAACGCTTCATTTCCTTTTCAATGTCCACCTGGATAAGTTTTTCGTCGGGATGGAGTTTTACGCTGTTTTCATAATCGCTCATTTGGTATAATCCTTATTTCGGGCGGCGCGCCAAGCGTCGGCGCACATTTTTTCGATATCGAATTTCGCCTCCCAGTTCAGCTCGCGCTTCGCCTTCGACGGGTCCGACCAACACTGCGCGGCGTCGCCCGCGCGGCGGGGAACAAACCTGTACGGCAGCGGCGCCCCCGTAACCCGTTTGAACGTCTCAATCATTTCAAGCACCGAATAACCCTTCCCCGTACCGAGGTTATACGCCTCGACGCCCTTTTTCATACCGTTCAGCGCGGCAACGTGCCCTTTCGCCAAGTCGACGACGTGGATATAATCGCGCACGCAGGTTCCGTCCGGGGTGGGATAATCGTTTCCGTATACGTCAAGCGCGGGGATTTCCCCCGTCGCCGCCCGCAGTATAATCGGCATGAGATTGTTCGGAAGCCCGTTCGGGTCTTCCCGCAGTTTCCCGCTTTCGTGCGCGCCGACCGGATTGAAATACCGCAGAAGCGAAAAGCTCCATTCGTTGTCCGAATTATAAATATCGCGGCATATATCCTCTATTATCAGCTTGGTCCGCCCGTAAGGGTTGATGGCGGACAAAGCGGACGTTTCCGTCACGGGGACTTTTTCGGGCATACCGTAAACGGTCGCCGAGGAGCTGAACACAAACCTTTTACAGCCGAATTTCTTCATAACGCCGAGTAAGGCGACGGCTCCGCATACGTTGTTCCCGTAATAATCGAGCGGCTTCGCGACGCTTTCGGCGACCGCCTTATACCCCGCGAAATGGATAACCTCGTCGACGGCGTTTTCGCCGAAAACCTTTTCCAGCGCGGCTTCATCCCGAATATCGACGTCGCAAAACTTAATCTCGCTCCCCGTAATTTCCTTCAAGACGCCGATAATCTCGGGCTTGGAATTATAAAAATTATCTAAAATAACGGCTTCCTTGCCCGCCCCGACCAATTCGACGACGGTATGCGAACCGATATACCCCGTGCCGCCCGTTATCAGAACAGCCATACGCGCCCCCCTTTCGGCAAAATCGCAACAAAACGCGAGCCGCCCGCCGCTTGAACCGCTGCCCGCAGTGTTATTTTACCATTTTTTTTCGGAAAAGTCAAGTTATAACGGGGTTCAAAAAACTTTTTAGCCGAACCCGCCGCAAATACTTGAATTTTTTTAAACATTATGTTAAAATAGCCGTATGTCTTAAAATTACCAAAGAGATAAAAGGGAGCGGAAACATGAATTCTTTTGCGGAAATTTTTGAAATGATGAAAAAGAACCTCGATATAACGGACGTCGCCAAAAAATCCTGGATAGAACCGATAAAGCCCGTGCGCCTCAATAATAATAAAGTCGTCTTATACGTGCCGTCCCCTTTCGTGAAACAAATTCTCGAAGACCATTATGTGCGCGTGTTCAAGAATAATTTCAAAGACATTCTCGGCTTTGAAGTGGAAATCGAGATTTTTTGCGACGACGACATACAGCCGGAACAAAGGGTCAAGCTCGCGGAACCCATTCCCGAACTGCAAGACGACGAGGATATGATAGAAAAACTTGAAAAATCCGTCGCGAGCGGCAATTATAAGCATACCTTCGATACGTTCATAGTGGGCGAGAGCAATAAATTGGCTTACGCCGCCTGTAAAGCCGTCGCGCAGGGTCAAAACAACTATAACCCACTGTACATTTACGGGGACCCCGGCCTCGGGAAAACGCACCTGCTTTCCGCCGTAAGGAACGAGATTCAAAATACCCGTTCGGACGTCAACATAGTATTGGCGACGGCGGACAGCTTCGTCAGCGATTTTATAAACTCGATAAAATTTGACAGAACTGTCGATTTCAAGAATAAATTCAGAAGCGCGGACGTTTTGCTGATTGACGACATTCAGTTTATCTCGGGGAAAAAAGAATGTCAGCAGGAACTTTTCAACGTTTTCAACGAGTTGCACGGGAAAAACAAGCAGATTATTTTCACGTCCGACCGCACCCCGAAGGAAATCAACGACATAGAACAAAGGCTTCAGTCGCGTTTTGAATGGGGGCTGCTCGCCGATATAAGCATTCCCGAGTTCGAGACCCGTTTGGCGATAATAAAGCGCAAGGCGGAGCTTGTGGGGCTTAACATTCCGCAAAACGTGACGGAATACATAGCCAACAACCTGAAAAACAACATTCGCCAGATGGAAGGCGCCATAATCAAGATGAACGCCATATCGACGGTGACGGACATTCCGCCCACCTTAGTAATGGCGCAAAACGTCGTGAAAGAGGTTATTTCCGAAAACATACCCATTCCCGTGACGGTGGAGCGCATCATTAACGAAGTGGCGAACATCTATAACGTCACCCCCGACGAAATACGCTCGCAAAAGCGCAGCGCGCAAATATCCACCGCCCGGCAGATAGCCATTTTCGTAATCAACAGGATTACCGGAATTTCATACACCGAAATAGGGAAGGAATTCGGCGGCAGGGACCATTCCACAATCGTGTACGCCATAAATAAAGTCAAAAACATCATACAAAAAGACAAATCCTACCGCGCGACCATAGACGACATAGTTAAAAACATAGGAAACAGTCAATAATTTTTCAACATCTTTTCAGTTTCAACCGCCCTCTTTTCAACATTTTCAACACGCGGAAAATTAACCCGAATTTTTATTTTTTTCTCAACGTGACATTCTTAAAAAAAATTCAAAATTTTCGGTTTCAATACTGAAATTTTTTCTCAATAAACACTTTGAACACCCCCTACCGTAATTACTAAAAAAATAAATAAATTATTTTAATTTTGGAGGAATTATGAAATTCAGCGTTGAAAAAAACACCTTATATGACGTCGTTTCGTCCGCTTCAAGGGCTTGCGCCCTTAAATCCTCGCTTAACATCCTTAACGGGGTGCTTATAAATCTGAGCGGCGATATTCTCACCGTGACGGGTTATGATTTGGACGTGGGCATAAAGGCGTCCGTCAGCGTAAACGGCGGGGAGGACGGCGAAACGGTAACGGATCCGCGCCTGCTTTCCGAAATCGTTAAAAAAATGCCGGACAAAACGGTGGAATTTACCGTAAAAAATAATAAAGAAATAAAAATCACCTCGGGTAAATCCGTTTTGAGTATTCCCTGCAAGTCCGGCGACGATTTTCCGAATATCATAGAAATTAAGAAAGAATTTTCGTTCGAGATAAACGAAAAACTTTTCAAAGAGATGCTCACGAGGATTGACTACGCCTCTTCAAAGAACGATGCGAACCCGTCCTTAATGGGCATAAAGATGGAAATCAGCGAAAATGTCTTTTACAGCGTGGCGACGGACGGTAACAGACTCGCCGCGAAGAAAAAAAATATACAGGCGGAAAACATGGATATAATAATCCCCGAAAAAGCCGTCGGCTCCCTTATAAGAAGCCTTTCGGAGGAGGAAGAGGATGGTGACGAGCCGAAAAACGTAAAAATTTCCATAGACAAGAATCAAGTCTGCCTGTCGAAAGAAAACTATATGATAATATCGCGCCTTCTGGAAGGCAAATTCGTGAACTATAAAAAAATCATAGAAGGGGAATATACGAAGAAAATTACCGTGAACGTGAGGGAATTGGCGTCGTCGATGGAGCGTTGCCTGCTTCTCATAAGCGAAAAGTTAAAGTCCCCCGTGTGCTGCAATGTTTTTGACGATTATATGAAGATTTCATGTAAAACCGTTTCGGGAGAGATAGAGGACGAAATTTCCGTAACGGGAAAAGAGGGTGATTTTTCGGACTTTTCAATCTATTTCAATCCGCGCTTTATGCTCGAGGCTCTTCAAAAAACGTTTTGCGACGAAGTGAATATCTATTTTGAAAACAATCTGAAACCCTTCAAAATAACGCCGACACAGGACGACGGGGAATTTATATTCATTATCGTTCCCATAAGGAGCGGCTGATGAACTTAAGGGTACTTCTATGAAAGAAAACGTCCGTATAAACACCCCCTTTATCAAATTGGAACAGCTTTTGAAATTAACCGGCGTGAGCGCGACGGGCGGGGAGGCGAAGAACGTCATAATAAACGGCGGCGCGGCGGTGAACGGGGAAATCTGCCTCGAAAGGGGGAGAAAACTGTTCGGCGGAGAAGAAGTGAGCGTAAAAGGCGACGATAAAATTTATAAAGTGATGGCAGGCAGAAACGGGTACCCAGATGATAATTAAAAAAATATACGTCAGGAATTTCAGAAATATAAGAGAAGCGGATTTGGAATTCAGTCCCAACGCCAATATTTTTTTAGGGGATAACGCCCAAGGCAAAACGAATTTGATAGAAGCCGTTTCACTCGCCTTAGGGAAAAGTTTCAGAAATACAAAAATCGCTCCTTTTATTCCTTTTGAGGCGGACGGCAGGAAAGAAAGCACGCTGATTAAATTAAGCTACGAGCTTGAAACGTTCCCGGGCAGGACCAACGAAGTGGTTTTTGAGGCGGACGGCGAAAGAAGCGAGGTTAAAATAAATTCCGTTTTGTTGCGCAAAGCTACGGATTTATACGGGGAATTCAAGTATGTGGTGTTCACGCCCGACCACCTTAATCTGATAAAGGGTTATCCCGACACGCGGCGTTATTACCTTGACAATATCGCCGTCATGCAAAACAAATCTCACAAAAAGATACAATACGAATACAGAGAAGCGTTGAAACAGCGTTGCGCCGCTTACGCGTCGGGCAGTTACCCGCCGGACGCGCTGGGCGTTTGGGACGACATTCTGATAAAACAGGGAATCAACCTGACCTACGGAAGGCTGAAATAT
>JAIRWE010000185.1 GCA_031253365.1 Oscillospiraceae bacterium
TTCAAGAAAAATTTTGTCGGACAAGGAAACTCGACGAGTAAGGCTTTGTGCCTTGCGAGGAGAGGTGACGCAGTCCGGCGGAATTTTTCGCCGAAAAGCGGCGAAAGGGGGTTTTCGGAGATTGCCGCTATATAATGTTCCACGTGGAACATTTCCCCTAAATGTAGATAATTACTGCCTTTACCGATAACGATAAAGGCAGTAATCGTTTGAAAACCTTATTCCAGCGTCAGCCCGCCTTCAACCGGTTGCGCTTCCACGACCGGCGGGCGTCCCGCGTCCCGAATGTCGAGCAGCTTTGTTTTAAGCTCTTCTTCTATTTTAACCAATTCGGTTTCCGCTTCCCGCCGTTTGACCTTGCCTTCCTGCTGAATCCTGAGTACCTCGTCGAGAGTCGAGATAAGCGCCTGGTTGGTGTGTTTGAGCGTTTCGATGTCAACGATGCTGCGTTCCGACTCCTTCGCCGCGTCGATGGTGTTGATTTTAAGCGCGTCGGCGTTGCTTTTGAGCAACTTGTTGGTGACGTCCGTGACCTCGCGCTGCGCCTTTATCGCGCTTTGGGTGTGCGCCATTCCCAGAGCCAGAACCATCTGGTTCTTCCACAGCGGAATGGTGTTCATCAGCGAGGACTGGATTTTTTCAATCATAATGTTATTGGTGCTTTGGACAAGCCTTATCTGCGGGCTCATCTGCACGGAAATAACCTTCGTGATTTCAAGGTCGTGGAGCTTTTTGTCGAAGCGGTTGCACATCTCGGCTAAATCGTTCGCCTCCTGCGCGTCCTCCGTCAAGCCCGACTGCGCCGCCTTCTTTTGCAGTTCGGGGAGTTCTTTCTCGCTCACCTCTTGCAGTTTCTGCCGCCCGGCGAGAATGTACATGGTAAGCTCCTTGTAATATTCAAGGTTCTTCTCGTACATCTGGTCCAGCATGGTAACGTCTTTCAGCAGGGTGATTTTGTGATTTTCGAGAAATCCGCAGATTTTGTCGATGTTCTTCTCCGCCAAATCGTACCGCGTCTTCATAACCGACAGTTTGTCGCGCTGTTTTTTGAACAGACCCGGCTTTTTCCCTTTGTCTTCAAGGTCAAAGCCTTTCAGCTCAACGACCAAGCCGGTTATCATGTCGCCGATTTCGCCCATGTCCTTTGTGCGGACGTTCGACAGCGCCTGCTCCGAAAACGTCGATATTTTCTTTTGGACCGCCCCGCCGTACTGTAAAACCTGCGCCGAGTTCCTCACGTCGATTTTCTGCGCGAAATCCTCCACCTGACGTTTTTCCTCCGGCGTAAGCGCGTCAAAATCATTCATCGACTGAGCGGTCATTTGCGCGGTCACGGATTGGGCGATTTGCGACTGTTCGACCAAGGCGAACTGCGCGTCAATTACGTCCGCCGACGGTTCAGTCCGTGACTGTTCGGTCCGTGACTGTTCAGTCTGTGACTGTTCAGTCTGTGACTGTTCGGTCGTTTCCGGCGCGTCGGCGTCGAGGGACAGCGCGATTTTGTTTTCCATTGTTTAATCCTCCTCTTATAATACGCGAAGCCCTACTTCGCGAAATCTATCGCCCTGCTTTCCCTGATAAGGTGTATCCTTATCTGCCCGGGGTATTCCGTGTCCTTTTCGATGCGTTCGGCGATTTTCCGCGCCAGAACCACCATTTTGTCGTCGCTGACCGCTTCCGGCTTTATCATAACGCGAACCTCGCGCCCCGCTTGAATGGCAAAGGACTTCTCCACCCCTTGATAGGAAGAGCATATTTCTTCCAGTTTTTGCAGGCGTTTGATATAGTTTTCGTAATTCTCGCTGCGCGCCCCGGGTCTCGCCGCGCTGATTGCGTCCGCCGCCTGAACCACCGCCGCCAAAACGGTCTTGGTGTCGGTGTCCCCGTGGTGCGCTTCCACCGCGTGGATAATTTCGGCGTTTTCCTTGTATTTTTTCAGAACCTCCATGCCGATATTAACGTGGCTGCCCTCGATTTCATGCGTGAGCGCCTTCCCTATATCGTGCAAAAGCCCCGCCCTGCGCGCCATAACCGCGTCTATACCCAGCTCCGACGCCAAAATCCCCGAAAGGTGCGCCACTTCTATGGAATGGGACAGCACGTTCTGGCTGTACGAAGTCCGGTAATACAGCCGCCCCAGAAGCCTTACAAGCTCGTGGTTCAGCCCGTTCACGTTGGTGTCGATAATGGCGCGTTCGCCTTCCTGCTTGATTTTCAGCTCCACGTCGCGGCGCGCCTTGTCAACCATTTCCTCGATTCTCATCGGGTGGATTCGCCCGTCTTGAATAAGCCGTTCCAGCGAAATCCGCGCTATTTCGCGCCGAACCTTGTCGTGGCTTGAAAGGGTAATGGCTTCCGGCGTGTCGTCTATAATCAGGTCAACCCCCGTAAGCTGTTCCAATGTGCGGATATTTCGACCCTCCCTGCCTATTATCCTGCCCTTCATCTCGTCGTTGGGCAGCGGCACGACCGAAACCGTCATTTCCGAAACCGTTTCGGAAGCGAGGCGGGCAATCGCGAGGGAGATGTAACTGCGCGCCTTTTCGTCGCACTCGTCCTTCAACCGCTGTTCATAAGCCGTAATTCTCACGGCTTTTTCGCGGTCTAACTGGCTGTCAAGCATTTCAAGGAGGTGTGCCTTCGCCTGCTCGTTTGAAAACCCCGATATTCTTTGCAGCATATCCATCTGCGTTTTTTTTGTCCGCTCCGCTTCCGCCAGATTCTCGTCCGCCTTTTTGCTCTTGGACAAAAGCGATTCTTCCAGTTTTTCGATTTTGTCGTTCTTTTTGTCAAGGTTTTCTTCCTTTTGCTGTAACCGCCGTTCCGCCCTTGACACCTCGGAACGCCTTTCCTTCAACTCCCTGTCCGTTTCGTTTTTAAGGCGCGAAATTTCCTTCTCCGCTTCCTCCCTCAACTTAAAGATTTCGTCCTTCGCCTCCACCAAAGCCGTTTTCTTCTCCGAGCGGGCTTTGTCGCTCGCTTCGTTAATCAGGCGCAACGCCTCTTTTTCGGCTGAACCGATTGTCGTTTCCGCGAACTTCATGCGATGTTTCTCGCCCATTCTGAACATAACGAACCCGGAAACGCCCGCCCCGACTACGAAAGCGCCTAAGCAAAGCGCTATCGCCGCAATTAAATCCATTATTTTTTCCTCTTTTCTGAAATATGTGAACCGAACGGGAACCCGTGTGACAAAAGCCGTCCGGAAAAAACAAATATCCTGTATATGGTAAAGCCATACAAGCATATTCACCATAATATTTTAGCGTAATATGCGCGAATTGTCAATAGTTTTCCAAACATTTCGCGGCGGCGGTTGTTTTTTTCCCGCGGCTGTGGTATTATTAACGCATGAAAACGCTTATAAAAATATACAAGAAGGCGGGAAAGTACAAGCCCCATATTCTGCTCGCGGCAATCGCGACCCTCGTCGTTACCGCAGCCAACCTCGCCGCGCCGAGGATTACGCAAAGCATGATAAGGATTTTGCAGGAAGGCAGACCCTTTGACGAGGCGATGCCCGCGCTTTTCACCATTTCCGCCGTGCTGTTCGCCGTGTTTACGGTTCGCGCCGTTTGCCAATTTCTCGGCAGCTATGTCGGGCATTACGCCGCGTGGAACTACGTTTCGGAAATACGCGCGGAGATTTATTCCCATCTGCAAAAGCTGTCAATCGGCTATTACAGCGACAAGCAGACGGGGCAGCTTATGTCGCGCGTAATCAACGACACCGCGAATTTTGAAACGCTGCTTGCCCACGCCGTCCCCGAGCTGACGTCGGGGGTAATTCTGTTCGTCGGCGTAAGCGTCATACTGTTTTCCACCAACGCCACGCTGGCGCTTTTGACCTTTATTCCCGTGCCGTTTATCGTGTTCGCGTTCCCCGTGTTCAAAAAATCCCGCGCCCGCCACAGGGAGGCGCAGGAACACATGGGGCAGCTTAACGCGACGCTTCAGGACAACTTTTCGGGGATAAAGGAAATACAGATTTTCAACC
>JAIRWE010000027.1 GCA_031253365.1 Oscillospiraceae bacterium
GCGAACCTTGCGTGGCAGTTTGCAAAGCGCGGGGCATCGGGCAATCAGTTCTTCGGGCAGGAAATATACCAACGGAAGATAAAGCAGATTGCTTTTAGCCGATATGCGTAACATAGGACGACCTCCTTTCGATAATGTGTTTTAATTGCTCATTCTGATAATTTACGCCGCAACTTCCCTTGAATTGTTCCTATTATATCATAAAATAAATCGGCTTTCAATAGTGCAGGTTGCACAAAAGGGGATAAATTAGAGAAATAATTCTTCCCCCAAAAACGCTTTACATTTATTTGAAAATGCTGTATAATAGGACTTGGTAAATGCGCGTGAGCATTGAACGGAGGTTTGGGTATGAACGGCATTAACGCCGACGGCAGACTGACCGAAGAAGATGTAAAGCTCCGATTTATAACCCCCGCCATTGAATGTAAATGGGACAAGCATAGCCAAATCAGAATGGAGCAGACTTTTACCGACGGTCGGGTTATCGTTCGAGGCGACATAGTTACGCGCGGGAATAAGAAAAAATCAGATTATATCCTGTATTACAGAAGCAATCTGCCCCTTGCCGTCGTTGAGGCTAAAGATAATTCCCACCCTGTCGGGGCGGGTATGCAACAAGCTGTTGAATACGCCGAAATTCTTGATATTCCGTTTGCTTACAGTTCAAACGGCTCGGCTTTTCTGGAACACGATATGAAAAACGGCGTTGAACGCGAGTTTACTATGAATGATTTCCCGTCGCCTGACGAACTTTGGGCGCGATATGTCGGCGGGAAGCGGTTTACTCCCGAACAGGAAAGGCTTGTGACAGAACCTTATTATTTTCAGCACGGCGATTACGCCCCGCGATATTATCAGCGCATAGCGATTAACCGCGCCATAGAAGCCGTCGCTTGCGGGCAAAACCGAATTTTACTCGTTATGGCTACCGGAACGGGTAAAACATATACGGCGTTTCAGATTATCCACAGGCTTTGGAAATCCGGCGCAAAGCGTAAAATACTGTTTCTCGCCGACCGCAATATCCTTGTTAACCAAACTATGCAACAGGATTTTAAGCCGTTTAAAAAGGTAATGACAAAAGTCAAGGGCAAGATATTGGACAGTTCTTATGAAATCTATCTCTCGCTGTATCAACAGCTTGCGGGGGACGACAACGAAGAACCTTTCCGGGAGTTTCAGCCGAATTTCTTTGACCTGATTGTGGTTGACGAGTGCCATCGGGGGAGCGCTAAAGAGGATTCGCAGTGGAGGAAAATACTGGAATATTTCAGCGAAGCAACCCAAATCGGTATGACGGCTACCCCGAAAGAAACCAAAGAAGTATCAAATATCAGTTATTTTGGAGAGCCGATTTATACATACAGCTTGAAACAGGGCATTGACGACGGTTTTCTCGCGCCGTACAAAGTAATCCGTATCGGGCTTGACAAAGACCTTGAAGGCTGGCGTCCTCCCGTCGGAAAGGTTGACGTTTACGGCAATGAGATTGAGGATAGGGAGTACAATATCAAGGATTACGACAAAGACCTTATTATTGACGACCGAACAAAAACCGTCGCCAAGAGAATATCAGATTACTTGAAGAAAACGAACCGCTATGACAAGACAATCGTTTTCTGTGTCGATATAGACCACGCGGAGCGTATGCGGCAAGCTCTCGTTAATGAAAATTCCGATTTGGTCGCGGAGAATCCGAAATATGTAATGCGAATAACGGGCGATAACGACGAGGGAAAGGCGCAGCTTGATAATTTCATAGCGGAGGACAGCAAGTATCCCGTAATCGTCACCACTTCAAAGCTGATGACGACGGGAGTTGACTGCAAGACCTGCAAGCTGATTGTTCTTGATAACAGCATTAACTCAATGACGGAGTTTAAGCAGATAATTGGACGCGGAACAAGACTCAAACCCGATTACGGCAAGGAATTTTTCACGATTATGGACTTTAGAAACGCCTGCCGCCTTTTCGCCGACCCGGAATTTGACGGGGAGCCGATTGTGATTATCGACGACGACGATGACGACAGAGTCCCGCCCGAAGAAGAACCGACTTCACCGCCCGACGGCGGAGGATTTGAACCCGGCGAACCGTTTGCGCCGAGGGTAAAATATCGGGTCAATGACGTTGACGTTACCATACTTAACGAGCGCGTACAGTATTATGACAAGGACGGCAAACTGACAACCGAAAGCGTCACCGATTATTCAAAGAAAAATATCCTCGGCAAATATGCCGCGCTTGATGATTTCCTCGCGGATTGGAACGCCGATTTGCGTAAGCAGGCTATAATCGACGAATTAAAGGAGCGCGGCGTTTTGTTGGACGCTTTGCGCGATGTCGTCGGTTGCCGCGATATTGACGATTTTGATTTAATCTGTCACATCGCCTTTGACAAAAAGCCGCTTACAAAGGCGGAGCGAGCCGCAAACGTCCGCAAGCGCGACTATTTAAGCAAATACGAAGGGTTGGCACAAGACGTGCTTTCCGCTCTGCTTGACAAATACTCCGATAACGGAATCGGCGACTTAGAGGGCTTGCAGATACTGAATATCGACCCGTTTCGGGCGTTCGGGGCGTTAAAGAAAATACTTAACGCTTTCGGCGGCAAGGAAGAGTATTTCAAAGCCGTAAAATCGTTGCACGACCAGATATATAAGTCCGCGTAACAAGGGGAAATATGAATGAGCCTCAATAACTTCGTGAAAAGATTGCAGGATATAATGCGTAACGACGCGGGGATTAACGGCGACGCTCAACGGATAGAACAGATGGTCTGGATTTTATTTCTGAAAGTATACGACGCTAAAGAGGAAGAATGGGAATTGCAGGACGAACGCTATCTGTCGGTCATTCCCGAAAAATACCGCTGGCGCAACTGGGCTGTTGACCGCAAGGACGGAAAGGCTTTGACGGGCGAGGCTCTGCTTGATTTTGTGAACAATAAGCTGTTCAAAGCCTTAAAGGAATTGCCGATTGACGAAAATACGCCGATGAGCAAAACAATCGTCAAAACTGCTTTTGAGGACAACAACAATTATATGAAAGACGGCATACTGCTAAGGCAGGTGGTAAACGAGGTTGATAAACTCCGTTTTGAGGATTACCAAGACCGCCACGCTTTCGGCGAGATTTACGAAACCATACTGAAAAGCCTGCAAAGCGCGGGAAACGCGGGGGAATTTTATACGCCCCGCGCCGTTACCGATTTTATGACTCGAATGGTCGCTCCGAAAATCGGGGAAAAAATAGCCGATTTCGCCTGCGGCACGGGCGGGTTTTTGACTTCGGCTCTGAAAGCGCTTGACGCGCAGGTGAAAACCGCGAAAGACAAAGGGGTTTACCATAATTCCGTTTACGGCATTGAAAAGAAAGCCCTGCCGCATTTGCTTTGCGTTACAAATATGCTTTTGCACGATATAGACAACCCCGTTATCATTCACGGCAATTCGCTTGAAAGGAATGTGCGCGACTTCAAGGAAGCTGACCGTTTCGACGTCGTTATGATGAATCCGCCTTACGGCGGCAGCGAGAAAGACGGAGTAAAAATCAATTTCCCCGCCGAGTTGCAATCAAGCGAAACCGCCGACCTTTTTATGTCGGTTATTATGTATCGTTTGAAGAAAAACGGTAGGGCGGCGGTTATTATCCCCGACGGGTTTTTGTTCGGGACGGATAACGCTAAAGTCGCCATTAAAACGAAGCTGCTCCAAGAGTTTAACCTGCACACCATCGTACGTATGCCGCACAGCGTCTTTGCGCCCTATACGAGCATAACGACCAATATTTTGTTTTTCGACCGCGCCGCGCCGACCGTCGAAACGTGGTTTTACCGCCTTGATATGCCCGGCGGATACAAGCATTTTTCCAAAACGAAACCGATGAACCTTGAACATTTCTCACCCGTCGTCGAATGGTGGAATAATCGGGGAGAAATGACGGTTGACGGGTTTGATAAGGCGAAACGCTATACCGCCAAAGAACTTGCGGAACGTAATTACAACCTTGATTTATGCGGATTTCCGCATGAGGAGGAAGAAATACTGCCGCCGCACGATTTAATCGGGCGGTATAAAGAAAAGCGGGCGGGGTTGAACGCCGATATTGACAGGGTTTTAGCGGAGATTGAGGGGATTTTGGGGGTGGATGGGTGAGCGAATTTAATAACGCGAGTGATTTTAACAACGCGACCGTAATAATTAAAGAAGCGATTATCCGCTCCCGCTATCAGGCGGCAACGCTTGTAAACAAGGAATTGCTCGCCTTATACTATGCCGTAGGAAAATATGTTTCCGAAAATTCGAGGGGCGCGTGGGGTAAGGGAGCAATCAGGCGAATTTCCAATGATTTGCAGAAAGAATTGCTGGGGCTTCGCGGTTTCTCGGACTCATCAATTAAGAATATGCGCGCTTTTTACGAGGGCTGGCAACCGATTTTTACAAATCGCCAGTTGCCGACTGGCGATTTGCAAAAAATCCCGTTTATCGAAAATGAAATTGATTTAAGCCTGTTGAAAAGCCATATTAGCGGGTTTTCCGCGGCTGACGACTATTATAAGGTAGGATTTACGCATCATTC
>JAIRWE010000030.1 GCA_031253365.1 Oscillospiraceae bacterium
TCCGTCATACTGCGTTAATTTTTCCTCAAATATCGCGGATATTATCGTCAAAATTGCCTTGTCTGACGAAAAATCCACACAAAAATCCACCACAATTTAGTTTCGCAAGAGGTCTATTAACGCTTGCCGACGCGGAAGGTTTTCGGAGGTCGCCTTATGAAGGTGTTCATCGCGCCTAAATTAAATAAGCCCAACACGCAAAAGACGCTTGAAGCGGTTATCGCGAAATTGACCGAACTCGGAATTGAGCCTGTTACGGGCGAATTGAAGTCGGAAGAGTTGTCCGCCTGCGACGCCGTAATTACAATCGGCGGCGACGGAACCATTCTTAAAATAGGCAAAATCGCGGCGCGCGCGGAAAGACCGCTTCTCGGAATCAACACGGGGCGGCTGGGCTTTATGGCGACCCTTGAAAGCGATGAACTCGACAAGTTAGAGCGGCTGAAAAACGGCGGTTACAGGATAAGCCGGCGAATATTGCTTGACGTTGTAAGCAACAGCGTGTTTGATAACGCCTTGAACGACGTGGTTTTGCACAGGGGAGCCCGTTCCAAACTGCCGATGTTTATCGTTTCCAGGAACGAGGTTGAGATTTTACGGGTGCGGGCGGACGGCATAATCGTCGGCACGCCGACAGGTTCGACGGCGTATTCGCTGTCGGCGGGCGGCGCGATTATCGAGCCGGAGCTGGAATGTATAGTGGTGACGGCGCTGTGTCCGCACACGCTGTTCAACCGCTCGATGATTTTTTCGGGCAAGGGGTGGCTGAACATAAGTTATCGCGACTGCGACGGCGAAGTGTTCGTCAGTGTCGACGGCGGCGAGGGCGAAATTTTGGAAGAAAACCAAATCGTCAAAATCGCCCAGTCGGCGGATTATCTCGATTTAATCGACATAGACGGGAATAATTTCTATGATTCGATTCACAATAAGCTGATGAAGCCGCTTAAATAACGCGACGAAGGGTGGGACGATGAAAAAGAAAAGACTCGCGGAAATCCTCTCGATTATCCGCGAAAAGGATATAAAGGACCAAAACGAACTCATAATCGAGCTTCACAAACGCGGTTATTCCGTGACGCAAGCGACGGTTTCACGCGATATAAGCGAGCTGAAACTGGAAAAGTCGCCTTCCGAGGACGGTGTTAACCGCTACTCCGTCGCGAAAAAAGTTCAAACCGTAAAAATTTCCGGGCTTTTCAATCAAGGCGTGACGGGAATAGATTTCGCTTTAAACACAGTCGTAATAAAATGCCATCCGGGGTTGGCGAACGCGGTTTGCGCCGCGTTGGATTTGATGGAAATACCTTCCGTGGCGGGAACCATCGCGGGGGACGACACAATTTTCGTGTTGGCGCGAACGGAGCAGGACGCCGTCAAACTGGCTGAAAAATTCGGGCGGCTGATTTGAGTACGGATTCCTTGAGAGAGGTTGAATTATGTGGGCGGTGTTCGCTTTGCTTTCGGCGGTTTTCGCCGCCTTGACCGCCATTTTGGCAAAAATAGGAATATCGGGCGTCAACTCGAACTTAGCGACCGCGATAAGAACGGTCGTAGTCTTGGTTATGGCGTGGGGAATTGTTTTTATCACGGGAAAACAGAGCGAAATTCCGAACATCGGACAAAAAAGCTGGCTCTTCCTCACGCTTTCGGGGTGCGCGACAGGATTGTCCTGGCTGTTTTATTACAAAGCCTTGCAGTCGGGGGAAGCGTCAAGGGTCGTTCCGATTGATAAATTCAGCGTTGTGATAACCATGATTATGGCGTTTGTCATATTGGGGGAAAAGGTTGGCTTTAAATCGGTCGTCGGAGGAATACTCATTACCGCGGGCACTTTAATATTGGTGTTGTGACGGCACCGGAGGGCGGTCTATGCTTAGGGAACTGTATATAGAAAATCTCGCCGTTATCGAAAAAGCCGCGATTGCTTTCAGCGGCGGGTTCAACGTGTTCACCGGCGAAACCGGCGCGGGGAAAAGTATCCTTATCGGAGGTATTAACGCGGTGCTGGGAGGAAGGGTCAATAAAGACGCCGTCAGAACCAACGCGGAAAAAGCCGTAATATGCGCTTTATTTGACGATTTACCCGATAAAACGCTGGATAAACTCTCCGAATACGGTTACGGCGGCGACGAACTGTCTCTCACGCGGGAAATTTCCGCCGACGGAAAAAGCACGGCGCGAATTAACGGCAAAACGACGACCGCTTCGGTTTTGAAGGAAATAGCATCGGGTTTAATCGACATTCACGGGCAACATGAAACCCATTCAATAGTCGCGGCGGACAGTCAACTTGATTTGATTGACAGCTTTGGAAACATCGCTGTTTCAGACTATGAGCGAGCGTTTCGGGAATTTTCGGCTGTTTCGCGGAAAATCAAAACGCTTCTGGAAGAAAACGAGCGACGCCGCGAAAAAATCGAGAGCTTGACCGAACGGCTTGCCGATTTGAACCCGTATAATCTGAAAAAAGGCGAGGAGGAAGTCGTTGTTTCGGAACTGCGGCGCGTCCGAAACGCTCAAACACTTTCGGAAACGGTCGGAAGGGCTTACGCTTCAATAAACGGCGGCGAGGAACCCGGGGCTTTGGACTTATTGCGGGGCGGCAAGGAATGTATGGGGGAGGCGGCGCGGCTTGTTCCCGAATACGAGGAGCTTAAAGAACGGTTGGAAAGCGTTGTAATCGAATTGGACGATATTAAGCGCGAACTTTCCTCCCTTTTGCCGGAAAGCACTAATGACAACCTTCAAAGGTTGTCATATTTGGAGGAACGAACAAGCGACTTTTTGCGGCTTGAACGCAAGTACGGTATGTGTGTAGATGAATTGGTTGACAGAATCGGTCGGTGGCAAACCGAGCTTGACGAACTGAAAAGCGGGGAAGGCGAGAGCGAAAACCTTCTCGCCGAAAAGAAACGCTTGGGGGACGAGGTCCGCGCGAAGGCGGGGGAACTCACCGCCAAACGCCGCGAAACCGCCGAAAAGCTGGCGTCCCTTATTCGGGAAGAACTGTTTTACCTTGATATGCCGGATGTTCGGGTGGCGTTCGGAATATCTAAAGAAAAGGTTACGATTAAGGGAATGGACGGCGCTCAACTGCTTATTTCGGTAAACAAAGGCGAAGAACCCAAGCCCGCTTCAAAAATCGCGTCCGGCGGGGAACTGTCGCGCATTATGCTGGCGATTAAGAGCGTTTTGGCGGAAACCGACAACATACCCATAATGATTTTCGATGAAATCGATTCGGGCATCAGCGGGAGGGCGGCGCGTAAAGTCGCTGTAAAGCTGAAAGGGTTGTCAAACAAAAGGCAGGTATTATGCGTTACTCATTTGGCGCAAATCGCGGCGGCGGCGAATAATCATCTGCTTATAGAAAAAACGAGCGACGGCAAACGGACTTTCACGAGCGTGAAAAGCGTTTCCGGGGAAGAACGCAAGCGCGAACTGGCGCGAATCATTTCCGGCGACGAAGACGAGCTTTCGTTGGCGAACGCAAAGCGGCTCATCGAAAAAACGCAGGCTTGAATACAGGAGAATCTGCACAAAAAAAGGGGGGCGGAAAATGTCCGACAGCGATGTTAAATATGAAGATGTTGACAGGTACAGAGTTTCGCCGGATTTCACGAAAATGCTGCAAAATTACGGGAAACATTTTGAATTTTCCGAAAACGAGTATAAGCGGTTCAAGGAAAAATTGGCGGTGAAAACGGGGCGCGGCGGAAATTCCGTCGGGGGGACGATTGTTGCCGTGGTGATTGCCCTGACGGTGCTGCTGTTTCCGGTCACGCTCATGGTGATGAGAGGAAACACGGTTTCGGCGATTATATGGGTGGTTGTTATTGCCGCCGTTATCGCGTTTTATTTCTTCGCGGACAAAAATTATAAAAAATTGGCGGCGGACAGATTAAACGCGCTGGAAAGCGGGAAATACGCCGCCTATAAATTCAGCGTGACGAATAAAAGGCACAGCAGCCGCTACGCCAACAAAAAGCAACGGGTGGAAAGCTATTACGTCTATTGCGGGGAAACGGTTTTCTCGGTGTATGAAGACGAATACGACGAGGTTGACGGCACGATTGTCGCGGCGTTGTTTTTCCTTGACGGCAGAACGCTCTTGGAATTTTTCGCGCCCGACAGGGGAGGAAGCGATGAGGAATAAGGAAAGCAGGGAATACGACGGCAAAAAAGTCGAATGGGGCAAAATAAAATACGACAACACGGACGAGGACAAGGTTTCCGCGCAGTTGGCGGAGAAAATCCAAAAGGCGGGGAAAAAGCGGGAACTTACCGAAAGCGAACTTTTTCGATTTACGAATAAGCTCAGGAACAAAGGCGCGGTCAAAAAAGAAACGCCGGGATTTTATATCGCGTGCGCGGTGATGTTCGCGGCGTTTTTGTTGGTTCCGCATTTTATTTCCGAGTTGTCGTTCCCCGTGGCGGTCATACTGAACGCGCTTGTCGCCGTATTTGCCGTGATTTTTATTTTAGACGGAAAAACCGAAAAAAAAATCACGACGAAAAAACGCGCGGCTTTCAAGAAAAACAAATACGAGGTTTACGATTTTGAGGTTATTCATAAAATGTGGAGCAGGCGCGAAGACGAAAACGGGCTGTTCGACGAATTTTACGCGCAATGCGTCAAATTGACATTGCGCGTGCATAAGCGGGTATACAGGGCGATTAAAGACGAGGTGACCGTTGTTTTATTTTCGCTTGACAAAGGGGCGGCGCTGGACGTATTCGCGCCGGACAGCAAGAACTGACCCTACGGTTTGCTCGGTTATTAAGCCACCAAACTGACGTAATCAATAATTGTAATCTCGTTTAACGCCAATTTGGCAGACTTTACAATTTCATCTATGCGCTTAATCACATCGGCTGTATAGATAATCTCGTTACATTCGGTACACTTATGGCAGGGTACGTTTCTTACAATCACGAGACACTTGCCTAAGTCGGTCACATCCGTTGTTGCACCAACTGATGTTTGGACTCCGCAGGAAATACATTTCATAATCAACGCTCCTTTTTGGTTTTCAAATCCGCTTCCCAAACATTTTCACCGTGACACAGACTTCGTAAATCGTTTATTTGCAACAATCGACTCACCTTTTGTCTTTATTCATTGTTACGGTAAGCATAGCGCAATCCTCCCGAAATACACAACGCATAAGTACGTAGCTGATTATAACATATTTCCCGGCTTTGTCAACCCTTTAAAAGCGTTTTAGTGATTTTTTTCGCGGTTTTGCCGCAAGGTAGCCGTATATTGACTTGTTTTCGATTTTATGGTAAAATTATCCCCGTCGCACGGTAATTCGCGATATAAACTCGCAAAGGAGAACACGGTCATGCCCATTCTCGCCAAAACGCCGCCGATGGGTTGGAATTCATGGAATACCTTCGGAAACAGTATCAGCGAAAAGCTAATCAAAGAGGTCGCCGACGCGTTCGTCGAACGCGGTTTGAAGGACGCGGGTTATGAATATGTCGTAATCGACGATTGCTGGAGCGAAAAATCACGCGATGAAAACGGCAGACTCGTTCCGGATAAGAACAAATTTCCCGGCGGCATTAAGGCGCTTGCCGACTACGTTCACGAAAAAGGGTTGAAATTCGGCATTTATTCCTGCGTCGGAACGAACACCTGCGCCGGTTACCCGGGGAGCTTTGAGCATGAGTTCGTTGACGCGCGGACCTTCGCGGAGTGGGGCGTGGATTACTTAAAGTACGATTATTGTTATAAACCGCGTTATGTCGCGGGCGAGGACCTGTACAAGCGAATGGCGCTCGCTTTGCGTAATTGCGGGCGCGATGTGGTTTTGAGCGTTTGCAACTGGGGCAATGACGGTGTTACGGGGTGGGCGAGGGAGGCGGGCGCGCATTTATACCGCTCTTACGGCGATATTTCCGACAACTGGAAGTCGATTGAAGCCATTATGCTCGCCCGGTTGGAAAACTCGGGTTATTCGGGCATTGACTGTTGGAACGATATGGATATGCTTGTCGCGGGGATGGACGGTTT
>JAIRWE010000031.1 GCA_031253365.1 Oscillospiraceae bacterium
CTCCGAGATGCCTTTCGCGATTGCTTGCGCGGCGGTGACGCTTGTCGCCGGATTCCGCGTACTCGTATAGTTCATAAGGCAGCCTCCGAAAACCCCGCGCTTAATCCAACAACCTCGGGTCGAACGCGTTTTCGCGATACTCCACGCCTATCAGCCTCGGGGTATCGCCGCCCGAAACGATTACCCGCGCCGCGCCGAACCTCGCGGATTTATCGTAACAACGCGGATTTTCCTCCAAAAACAATTTGGCGGTTCTAACGATTCTGCGCTGCTTTTCCTTCGTGATTGCGTCGAACCCGTCCGTCAAACCGCCGCGCCTTCTGGTCTTGACTTCGGTAAACGAAATTATGCCGCCGAAAGTCGCGATTATATCTATCTCGCCGCATTTTTTGCGGTAATTGCGCGCGATTATCTCGTACCCGCGCTCGAACAGGTAATCGCAGACGGCGTTTTCGCCGAAATCGCCGCGCGTTTTTTTGATGTTACCATCCATGCGGTTTTTTCAGGAACGACTTGCGGTGAACGGGGCAAACGCCGAACTTTTCAATCATTTCATAATGCGCCCTTGTCCCGTAACCCTTATGCCTTGAGAATTGATATTCCGGATAAATTATATCCAGCTTTCCCATATATCTGTCGCGGCTCACCTTCGCGAGTATTGAAGCCGCCGCGATTGACGCGGATTTCCCGTCGCCGCCCGTAACGGTTTCGACGGGCGTTTCCATATCGGGGGTGCGGTTTCCGTCTATTAACGCCAAATTGATTGAAACGCCCCCGCGCATCTTTTCAAAAGCGCGTTTCATCGCCAGCAGAGAGGCGCCCAAAATATTCAGCTCCTCTATTTCCTCGACGCTCGCGCTCGCGACCGCGTAAGAAACCGATTTAGCCGTGATTTCGTCGTAAAGGCGTTCGCGCGTCTTTGGACTGAGCTTTTTGCTGTCGTTCAGCCCGTCGAACACCGTTTCGCCGTCCAACGCGACGGCGGCGGCGAAAACATCCCCCGCCAGGCACCCGCGCCCCGCCTCGTCTATTCCGCAAATCGCGCCGTACAGCGAACGCTTTTCGGCGTCGAACTCAAACAAACTCATGTGGCTTTTCAAGTGAAATTTTTCCAATCTTACCGCTCCTAAATTCGTCAAGCAGGTTCAGCGCGGCGCGTTTCGCGTCGGGTATTCCCCCGGGAAGCGTCATTCCCCTCGATTTCGCTATGCTTTCCATAACGTCCCCGTCAAGCGAACGCAGCTTATACCTTTCCATCAGCTTTTCGGGGCGGTTCGCGCACAGATAAGCGGCAAGGCTCGCCGCCAGCGATTCGGTATCCATAACCTCGTCCTTCACCGCGCCGACATAAGCCAATTTCAGGGCGGTTTCCCGATTGTCCAACTTAGGCGGAAGTATCCCGGGCAAATCAAGCAGTTCGATTTCTTTTCCGGCGCTAATCCACTGTTTCCCCCGGGTAACGCCGGGCCGGTCGCCCACCGCGGCTCTTTTCCCGCCCGCCAGACGATTGATGAGCGAGGACTTCCCCGCGTTGGGGATTCCCGCCACCATAACTCGCAGCGCGCCCGAATATTTGCGGTTCAAACGGGAGGAAACCCTTTTCAAAAAAGGAACAAAACCCGATAAGCCGGCTCCGCTTCTGCAATCGCAGGAAACAGCGGGTATGCCGTTTCGGGAATAACACTCTATCCAAAGGCGCGTCGTATCGTCGTCCGCGTAATCGCGCTTGTTCAACAGCAGAACGCGCGGCTTATCGCCCGCGACCTCGCTTAAAAGCGGGTTCCTCCCCGATTCGGGAATCCGCGCGTCGGTAATTTCCGCCAAAATGTCGGTCAATCTTAAATTTTCCTCGATTATCCGGCGGGTTTTCGCCATGTGCCCCGGGAACCAGTGAATGTCAAAATTGTCGTTGACGCCGCTCATTTGACGAAGCCGAAACGCTCAAAGGGCGAAACGCGGAAAAAAGCCCTGCCCACCACGTTATTCACGTCAACCATACCCACATACACCCTTCCCTCGTATTCTTCCTTGCGCCATTCGCCCGAATAGCGGCTGTCCACCGAATTGCCCCTGTTGTCGCCCATTACCAGCACGCGCCCCTCCCCGACCTTTATTATCGTGTTCGCGGGGAAGTCCACGCTGAAATAGGTACGCTCGTTAATCAAATGCCCGTCCTCGTAAATCCCGCCGTCGTCCTGCGAAATCGCGAGAAGCTCGCCGTTGCGGTAAATCTCGCCCTTTTCGGTGTCGTAAAGTATTTCGTCGCCGGAAACCCCGATTACGCGCTTGATAATCGGTTTCCCCATCCTATCGCCGTCGTAATCCCACAGATTGTCGGCGTATACGACCACTATGTCGTTATGCTTCGGGGTATAGAAAAAATTCGTGACCAGCATCCTGTCCTCGTTTTGAAGCGTGGGATACATGGAGCCGCCGTCAACCGAAGTAACCCTCACGACAAACGTAAACACCAATATTATCGCGATTATCGCGGAGATAATACTGTCCGCCCACTCGAAAATATCCGCGGACAAACCGCCGCGCCCCTTCCGTTTCGGAGCCGGCGCTTCGGAGGGTTCCCCGTCGTCGGGCGGGACGCTTAAATTGTTTTCTTCGGTGTAGTCCATTAGACCTCTTGCGAAACTAAATTGTGGTGGATTTTTGTGTGGATTTTTCGTCAGACAAGGCAATTTTGACGATAATATCCGCGATATTTGAGGAAAAATTAACGCAGTATGACGGA
>JAIRWE010000099.1 GCA_031253365.1 Oscillospiraceae bacterium
CTCCGCTTTTTTTTTTAAGCCGCGGGGGGACCATCACGCGTTTTTTGTCCGGGGTTTTCACACCACCAGAATGTTATATAACCGCCGCTAAAAGGGCGGCCACGCCCGTTACGGCCTTAAACCGCGCGAACGAGGCGAGCGATATTGTCATAACACTCGCCAGCAGGTTCCCCATTACCATGTAACCCAGCGCGGGTAAAAGCAGCTGCGTGAAGGTTTTTCTTCGCATAGTCCGGCAACCTCCGCTAAGGTTCGGCGTTGATTTTATCGCCTTTGACGATGTTATCGAAAACTTCGAGGGCGCGCGCCCTGTTCTCCTCGCTTCCGGAGGGGTTCCTGCGTATGGCGACGTACAAATTTTCGGGGCAGGAAGCGAGCATATTCGCCGCATCGGCAAGTTCGGTTCCTTTCAGCCGATAAAAATATCCCTCGACGTTCGGGACGCCGGGATAAAGCTCTTCAAGATTGACAAAGAAAATCTCGAGCGTTGTTTCCCGCGTGATTTCCTCGAAGATTTCCATGTCCCCCACGAGAATGAACGCCGTTCCGTCCCTGATTTCGCTGATAAGTTTAACCGAGTTCCCGTAATAGGCGTTGGCGTCCCTGCCTTCCCGCGTCATGTCGATGTAAAAGTTCTCGGCGTGGACGTATTTGTTCTTGTCGTAATTCGGCGTGTAAAGCTCGAAGGCTTCCTCAATCGACTGCTTTTTGTAGGCGAGGGCGACCGCCGTTTCATCCGTGGAAGCGAGGGTTAAAATCCTTATGTCGCCTTTTTCCCCGGTAAGGGCGTCGTAAGCCAAAAACGCGATTACCGCGGTGAAAAAAACGGCGACAATCAAATGGATTTTGTAGTGATAAAAAAAATTTTCCGCCGCGGCCTTTCCGCGCGGTTTCTCGTAACCGTGCTTTTCTTCTTTCGCGATTTCGCTTTCTTCTTCTCCGATTATGCCCTGTTTGAGTTTCAAAAGCTCGCGCTTGTCGTCGGAATAAGACATGGCAACTAATCCTTTTGGGGTCTCATTGTCGGGAACAGCAGCACGTCCCTTATCGACGCGCTGTCCGTCAAAAGCATGACCAGCCTGTCAAGACCCAAACCCAGCCCGCCCGTCGGGGGTAAGCCGTATTCGAGGGCGGTTATGTAATCCTCGTCCACCTGCGCGCTGTCGTCCGGGTTCAGCGCCTTACGCGCCCGCACCTGCTCCTCGAAACGCTCCCGTTGTTCCTGCGGGTCGTTTTGTTCGGAAAAGGCGTTGGCGTATTCGACGCCGTTTATGAAAAGCTCGAACCGCTCGGTGAATTCCGGTTCGTCCGCCTTGCGTTTCGCCAACGGCGAATTTTCCGCGGGGTAATCGTAAATTATCGTGGGCTGAATTAAGTTGGGTTCCGCGAATTCCTCGAACAGCGCGAGCAGTTCCCTCCCCGATACGCCGGTTTTCCCCGCGTACCGCTCCACCGCCGCTTTCATCGTCATACGCTCCCACTTTTTCCCGAGGGCGATTTCGACGCCCTTATGGCTCACCGTATCCGAACCGGTGATTTTCCGGCACAGGACGCCGAGCATATCCTCCGCCAAATCCATCATCGCGTAACAGTCGGCGTAGGCTTGATACAGCTCAACCGTGGTAAATTCGGGGTTATGGGTGGAATCCATCCCCTCGTTGCGGAAAATCCTCCCTATTTCATAGACTTTATCAAAGCCGCCCGCAATCAGCTTTTTCAGGTAAAGCTCGGTTTCAATCCGCAAAAACATCCGAATATCCAGCGCGTTATGCCGCGTCGTAAACGGACGCGCCGCCGCGCCGATTTCGACCGTGTGCAGGACGGGCGTGTCCACCTCCGTAAAACCGCGCCCGTCAAGATAGGCGCGTATTTCCCGCATAATCGCGCTACGCTTCGCAAAAACGCCCTTCACTTCGGGGTTGGCGATTAAATCAAGATAACGCTTGCGGTAACGCTCCTCCTTATCGCGCAGACCGTGACGCTTTTCGGGCAACGGGTGAAGCGACTTCGCCAAAAGCGTCAAGCCGTCGGCGTGAACGGATATTTCCCCGCGCCTCGTCTTGAAAACAAACCCCGTAACGCCGATTATATCCCCCAAATCCCACGTCTTAAACTCGGCGAACACCGCTTCGCCCACGTCGTCGGTTTTTACGTAAACCTGTATTTTTCCGGAACCGTCGCGAACGTCTATAAAATTCGCCTTGCCCATGTCGCGCCGATTCGTTATCCTTCCGGCGACAAAGACGGTTTGATTCTCCTTTTTCTCAAAATCGGCGTGAATTTCCGCCGCCGTGATTGAAACGGGGTATTTCGTCTGAATATAAGGGCTTTTCCCCGCCGATTTAAGCGCGTTTAACTTTTCGGTTCTCTGCCTGTTTTGTTCCTTCAACCCCGCGAGATATTCCTCTTCCGTAAGCTCGGGGGTTAAATTTTCGTTGACGTCCATCGCCGCTCCTCAAGATATTCCGCAAGCTATTTCGATATTTCCAAAATCTCGTATTTAACCGTTCCGGCGGGGGCTTCCGCCTCTACCACGTCGCCCTTCTTGTGACCCATACAGGCTTTCCCTATGGGGGATTCGTCGCTGATTTTGCCCGCCTTCATATCCACTTCTTTCGAGCCGACCAACTGCAAGTCCAGTATGTTCCCTTTGTCAAGGTTCTTGATTTTGATTTTGTTCCCGATTTGAACCTCTTCCGTGGTAAGGCTTTCCGCGTCAAGGCGTTCCGCGTTCATAAGCGCGGTTTCTATCTCGGAAATGCGCGCCTCGACGATTCCCTGTTCGTTCTTCGCCTCGTCGTACTCGGAATTTTCGGTGAGGTCGCCGAAAGACAACGCCACCTTGATTTTCTCGGCGATTTCGCGCCTTTTCACGGTTTTGAGCATTTCAAGCTCGTCTTGCAGTTTGCTCAGACCTTCATGTGTCAGAATAATCTTTTTTTGCATTTACGCTTCCTCCAAACGGCGCGGCGCGCCTAACCTGATACCGACGTTTCGATTATCTCGAACGCCTTTCTTATATGCGGGTCGGCGATTGTCGAAACGTCGCCGAGACTGTTTATATCATAAGCGACGACGCCGCCCATAAACACCTCGTAATCGGGTATCAGACCCACGCCTTCATAGTCGAACCCGGACGCGAGTTTTATCCGCGCGACGGTCACGCGGACCGCGCTGCCGTCCTTCAACTGCTGCGTGCTTTGCAGGGAGGCTTTGCCCGCGGTGACAGCCCCCACAAGCTGCGCGTTCAAATGGCTTTTCAGTGCCGCCGCCATAAGTTCGCCCGCCCCCGACGTCGAGCCGTCAACAAGAACAATTACCGAAGCGGATGTTTTTTCGCCGGAATCGGTAACGATAAAATCGTGCCTTATGCCGTTTTTGTATTCGGCGTAAGCGACCGTGCCGACGCCGATTAAGCCGCCGAGTACGGGTTTCAGGGCGCCGTAATAATCGCTTGAATTCAGCCTTAAATCGATTATGAGCGCGCGGGGCTCGGCTTTCAGGACGTCGCGCGCCGCCGTTTCAAACTGCGCGGACGTAAGCTCGTTAAAATCGGTTACGCGGATAAAACCGACGTTGCCGCTTAACACGCTTTCGACCGAAATAATGTCAAGCGATTGCCTTCTCATCGGAAAGGTGAAAATCTCGGCGTCGCGCTGCGCGGTTATGCTGAAGCGCGTCCCGTCCTCGCCGTCAAGCAGCTTGAGCGCCGCTTCCGCGCCCGCTTCAAGGACGTTCGTCCCGTCTATCGAGATGATTACGTCGCCCTTCAAGACGCCCGCGCCTTCCGCGGACGAACCCGAATAAACACCCGTGACCTTAATGTATCCGCCTTCTTCTTTTTCGGCGACAATGCCGCAGGTGACCACCTTCCCGCTTTCTTTGCGAACCGATTTCGCGTATTCGTCCGCCGTCATGTACACCGTGTTCTTATCGCCTATTCCCGAAATATAACCGCCGAATATGCCGATTGATATTTTTTCCTCGTCGATGACGCCCGGGTAATTATTGCGGACAAAGGAATCTATTTCCTGTAATTTCGCGCTTATCTCGTCGCGAACCGCGACCCCCGCGAACCTGTCGTTGTACATGTTAATCGAAACCGTCCAGGTTATGACAAACGTGACCGCGCAGGCTATCGCGATAAGGCTGACGCATACGCCCGCCGAAATTTTTTTGTTCATTTTTACGGCAACCTCAAACTTTCAAGTGCTTGCCCATGCTCATTACCGTTCCCGTCGAACTCAAAACCGCGCCCGCCGCGCAGTCCGCCGCGAACACCAACGGCGAAATCCCGTCAAACTCAACCGTGTTCGACAGCCCGAGCGCCTGCCAAAGCGTCATTTCGCCGCCGAACAGGGATATAATCGATTCATAGGCGATTTTCGTCAACAGCCACGCGGCGACCCCCGCCATTACCCCGATGAATATCCCCTCTATGAAGAACGGGATTTTCACAAAGGAATTGGTGGCGCCCACATATTTCATAATGTTGATTTCCTGTCGGCGGGAAAAGACGCTCGCGCGCGAGGAGTTGTATACGATTACGAGACAAACGATTATGAGAGCCAGGATTACCGCACCGCCGATAACGCTCAGCGTCGCCCTCATTTTCACCAGAAATTCCGCGAAATCGTTCGGCGCGCTGACTTCCTCCACGCCTTCAATCATCCTGAACTCGCTCACCGCCGCCGAAATTTTCGTCAGGTCGCTCACCGTTACCCGAAAGGCGTTCGGCATCGGGTTGAATTCCATGGAATCGTAAACCTTCGCGCGGGCGGGGTCGTTCGTCCGCCAGTTCTCCCACGCCTCTTCCTTGGAATAAAACCTGACGCCGCCGGAAAGCGTGTACGGGCTTTTCCGGATAGCGTCGGATATGCGGGTGGTTTCGCTTTCCGTGAGTTCGCCGTATGTGAAAACGATTACTTCGTTGCGGCCCTCGATGTAGCTCAGAATGTGGCTTATGTTAAACGCGGTCAGCAACGCCAGCCCCACGAGCAGCAGGCTCACCATCAGGATGCAGAAACTCGCGAAGGACATCATGCGATTATACCAAACCGAGGCGACGCCCTGCCGGACAAGGAAGGTGAAGTTATTCCATCTCATCGCCTTTGCCCCCTATAAAATCGTCAAAGACGACGTTCCCGTTTTTAAGATTGATGATTCTCCCGCCGAAATACTGAACCAAATCATGCTCGTGCGTTACCATTATCACCGTCGCTCCGCATTTGTTTATATCCATGAGCAGCTCCACGATTTCATAAGAAAGGCGCGGGTCGATATTTCCGGTGGGCTCGTCCGCGATAATCAGCCCCGGGTCAGTCGCGAAAGCGCGCGCGATACCCACCCTCTGCCGCTCTCCGCCCGAAAGCTGCGAGGGGTACGCCTTAGCTTTGTCCGCCAGCCTCACCAGATTAAGCACGTAAGGCACGCGCTGACGTATAAATTTTTTGCTTTTGTCGGTTACGCGCAGTACGAAGGCGACGTTTTCAAAAACGGTCATGTTCGGAATGAGACGAAAGTCCTGAAAAATCATACCGAGAGAACGGCGGAATTTCGGGACCTTCCCTTTTTTCAGTTTGGTCAGATTGTAGCCGTTTACAAAAACGCGTCCCCTCGTCGGGAGGATTTCGTGCGTGAGCAACCTCAGCAGAGTGCTTTTCCCCGCCCCGCTGTCTCCCACTATGAAAACAAATTCGCCGTCGTTTATCCGTATGTTTACGTCGTTAAGCGCGTCGACGCCCCTGTCTTTATATTGCACGTCAACATTTTTTAATTCTACCATTGTGTCAAAAATACTCCTGAAAATCATCCGAAAAAGGTTTTCGGAGATTGCCGTTAAAACTTCACCAAATCCGTGGACAGGTATTTTTTCACCATGAGGGCGATTTTGAATATAATCGCGTGGTCAAACTCGCGCAGGTCCAGCCCCGTCAGCTTTTTGATTTTGTCCAATCTGTACACGAGCGTGTTCCGGTGAACAAACAGCTTGCGCGAGGTTTCGGACACGTTCAGGTTGTTTTCAAAAAAACGTTGGATCGTAAACAGTGTTTCGTGGTCGAGCGACTCTATCGAACCTTTCTTGAACACTTCCCTGAGGAAGGTGTCGCACAACGTCGTCGGAAGATGGTAAATGAGGCGGGCAATCCCCAAATTGTTATAGCTGATGATGTTTTTGTCCGTATCGAAAACCTTGCCGACTTCAATCGCCATCTGCGCTTCTTTGAAAGAACGCGCCAGCTCCTTGATTCCGACAATCGGCGTTCCTATGCCCACGTTCACGCGGGTGAAGAACTCACCCGAAAGCGTGTCGGAAATTGAACGCGCCAGCTTTTCGAGGTCCCTTATGTCGGTGCTGCTTTTGATTTCCTTGACGAGGACAATATCGTTCTCGGTGATGTTAAAGACGAAATCCTTGTTTTTATCGGGAAAAAGGTTTTGTATGACTTCAAAAGCGGAAACGTCGGTGGTGGAGGTGATGTTAATCAGAAAAACCACGCGGCTGATGTCGGTGTTGAAGTGCAGTTCCCGCGATTTTATACCTATGTCGCCGGGCAGAACATTGTCAAGTATGATGTTTTTTATAAAATTGTTGCGGTCGTATTTTTCGTCGTAATACTGCTTAATCCCCGTCAGGGAAATCGCCAAAACCGCCGCGTATTTGCCCGCGGTTTCGTCCGCGCCTTCGACAAAGACGGCGAAGTCGGGTTTGATATGCACGCCGAAGGGCTTGTACGTAAACCCGTCGCGGATGAAAACATCGTATGATTCCCCCAGTTCAATGGAGAAAAAATCGCAACTCGAACCTATTTTGGAGGTTTCACTGCACGCGACAACGGTGGCGTTTTCGTCGATAACCCCGATAACACGCCCTATCGCGTCGCGCATTTGATGCACCACGCCCTGAAACAACCTGTTTGACATAACGCCGCTCCCTTACGGTAACCCGACGAAACCCCTTCGCGGGTCGCCTGTGTAAATTTCCTGCCGCCTGCCGCCTGCCGCCTGCCGCCTGCCGCCCGCCGCCTCCCCCGAAAAAGGGTTTCGGGAGTTGCCATTACATATTTTAATGGAAAATCTCAAAAAAAGCAATAGGTTTTTATGAAAAATGTAAAATTTTTATAATTTTTTTTCATTATATTGCTTAAAATGACATTTAGTGATATAATTATTATTCGGCAACAGAGGGCTTTTTCAAAAACCCCCGAGGAGGAACCGTATGAAAAAAACTTTTTACATAACCACGCCGATTTATTACCCGTCGGGCAATCCGCATATCGGTCACTGTTACACCACCGTCGCGTGCGACACAATCGCGCGTTACAAGCGTTGGCAGGGCTATGACGTGATGTTCTCCACGGGAACCGACGAACACGGCATGAAAATCGAGGAAAGCGCGAAAAAAGCGGGCAAATCCCCGCAGGAATACGTTGACGAAATTGCCGGCAGGTTCAAAAGGCTGTGGAAATTTATGAACGTCAGCTACGACCGCTTTATCAGAACCACCGACGATTATCATAAGGAAGCGGTTCAGAAGATATTCAAGGCGATTTATGACAAGGGGTATATTTACAAGGGCGAGTACAAGGGGAAATACTGCGTCCCCGACGAGAGCTTTTGGACGGAGTCGCAGCTTGTCGGCGGGAAATGCCCCGAATGCGGCCGCGACGTTATCGACGCCAAGGAAGAAGCCTATTTTATGAAAATGCGGCCGTTTGCCGAACAAATAGAAAAACTGCTGACCGAAACCGATTATCTTCAGCCGCGCGCGCGCGTGAACGAAATGGTGAACAATTTTATCAAGCCGGGGCTGGAGGATTTATGCGTGTCGCGGACGACGTTCAAATGGGGGATTCCCGTTCCGTTCGACCCCGAACACGTGGTTTATGTGTGGATTGACGCGCTTTCAAACTACATTACCCTGCTCGGTTACGAAAACGGCGCCCACGACGATTTCGGTTACTGGGCGGAAGGCGCCGAGATAATGCACATGACGGCGAAGGATATAGTACGCTTTCATTCGATAATTTGGATAGCCATACTGTCGGCGTTGGATTTGCCGTTCCCGAAACGCCTTTATTCCCACGGCTGGTTCAATTTTGAGGGGAAGAAGATGAGCAAAAGCCTCGGCAACGTCGTGGAGCCTTTCGTGCTGGGCGAACGCTACGGGGTTGACTGCGTGCGCTATCAGATTTTACGGGATATGCCGTTCAACGGGGATTTCGACTATTCCAACGAGCTTATGCTTACCCGCATAAACGCCGACTTGGCGAACAACTTCGGCAACCTTGTTTCCCGAACCGTGGCGATGATTGAAAAATATTTCGGCGGCGTTCTGCCCGAAAACCAACTCGCGGATTGCGACGCCGACGGGGAGCTGATTGCTTTGGCGGGCGCGTTGAGCGCGAAAACGGACGAGCTTATTGAAATTCCGCATTTGTCGCAGGCGCTTACGGAAATATTCGCCGTTATCTCCCGCGCGAACAAGTATATCGACGAAACCGCCCCGTGGCTTCTCGCCAAAGACGGCGCGAACAGCCCGCGCCTTGCCGCCGTGCTGTATAATCTGACGGAAACGGTTCGGATATGCTCGTCGCTGCTGGCGCCGTTCATGCCGGAAACGGCGGTTAAGGTTTGGGAACAGATAGGCGCGGCGCCCGAAAGCGTTTCATACGATAAAGCGGGCGCGTGGGGAACGCTTCCGAAAAATGTCGCGGTAAAAAAAGGCGATATAATCTTCCCGCGGTTTGACATTGAAAAAGAACTCTCGGAACTGGGGCGTTTGTAACTCGGAGGCTGCCGTGAGCGACATTATCGTAAATTACCGCAAAGACATTCTCGGCGGAACGCTTGAAGCGCTTCGCGCCTCAAACTTGGGCGAATTGGTGAAACCCGGCGCGCGCGTTTCGCTGAAACCGAACATGGTGCTTGCCCGCCCCCCTTCGGAGGGCGCGACCACCCATCCGGAAGTCGCGGAGGCGCTCATAATTTTCCTGCGGGAAAAGGGCGTTAAGGATATTGAGATTATCGAGAGCGCGTGGGTGGGCGACGACACCAAGCGCGTGTACCGCGTTTGCGGATACGACGGGTTAAGCGAGAAATACGGCGTTCGGCTGTACGACCTCAAAGACGACGGAATACGCAAGGTCAGGGCGGGCGAATATGAATTTGAGGTTTTCAAAAAAGCGACGGAAACGGATTTCCTCATAAACATACCCGTCTTGAAGGCACACTGCCAAACCCGTATGACTTGTTGCTTGAAGAACCTGAAAGGCTGTATTTCAGACAGGGAAAAGAGGCGGTTCCACACAATGGGGCTTCACCGTCCCATCGCTTATCTGAACAGCGTGATTAAGACGCGTTTTTG
>JAIRWE010000199.1 GCA_031253365.1 Oscillospiraceae bacterium
CATATACCCGCCATAAAATCAATCGGGTTACAAAAAAAAAAAAAGCAACCCCCTTTTCGCCGTTTTTCGGTGAAAATTTATTTGTAAACTTTCTGTGAACGCGAAAAAGAAAAGTCAACCACCCGAACAAGGTTGATTTTTTCGCGAATATGTGCTACAATGGGGAATATCGGGATATTTCCCGCCGACGGAAAGGGCGACCGTTTATGAAACAACCTACAATCGAGCAAGAGATTAACAGAATCCGTCTGGAAATCTATGAGGAAACCAAAGACATGACCGTGCCGGAGCGCGTTGAGCATATAAACAAAATCGGCGGGGAAGCCGCGAAAAAATACGGTTTCAAAATTGTCGCGAGCGCGGAATAAACACGGTTGATTGACATTTTATGCAACCTCCGACCCCCTTTTTCGCCGAAAAGGGAAAATTCACAAAGCAAATCAGCTTGTGCAATGTGACTGAAACAGGTTTGCCACCCGGTTTCAGTCACCACAAAACCGATACCCAAGGTAACGCCTGAAACGCCGGGTCATTTGTTATGAGGGTCAAATTTTCAGTAAACGCTTGTGCCGCTAACAGTCTGTCGAAAGGGTCTCTGTGAGACCACTCAAGATTTCCCGCGCAAAGCCCAAAGGAGTGTGTGGGTATCAAGCAAATAACCTACATTCCCCATGCTTGCAAGTCCTCCTCGGGCAACGGTTCAAAAAAGCTGTCCGGCAGTTCCGGCAGATTTGAACAGCACCCGATTTTGCAGGCGTTCCCTTTGGGTTCTTTCCGGGCGTTGCTTTCCGCGGGCAATATGATAACCTCCACCTTCCTGTCGCGCAAAGCGGCGGGAAGGTTAAACAGACTGATTAACTTATCGCTTCCGATGGTTTGACGAAACTCCATTACGTTCTCCCCCTTTACATACAGCCTATCATATCCGCGACGTCGCCCGCCGTCATCCCCGCGAGGGAACGCCCCGCGCCAAGCACCTTCTGCGCCGCCAGACCGTGCATATACGCGCCGAGGGCGGCGGCCTCGAAGGGCTTCACCCCCTGCGCCGCCAACGACGCGATTACGCCGGCGAGAACGTCGCCGCTCCCCGCCTTAGCCAGCCCCGCGTTGCCCGTCGGGTTGACCGCGACGCGCCCGTCGGGCGCGGCTATGACGGTGTTGACGCCCTTTAACACCAACGTGACGCCGTATTCCTTCGCGAATTTTTTCGCGTTGCCTATGCGGTCTTTTTGTATGTCGTCGACGCCGAGACCGCTGACGCGCGAAAACTCGGCGGGGTGCGGCGTTAAGATAAGGTTGTCGCCGCCCTTCAAGACGCTTAAATTGTCGGCGGCGGCGTTGAGCGCGTCCGCGTCCAAAACCGTCGGGCGGGACGTTTCGTTTATGACGAACTCGACGATTTTTTTCGTTACCGACGTATTCCCCAAACCGCAGCCGATTAAAACCGCCGTCGCCTTTTGCAAATCGTCCTTGAACGCGCGTATGGCGCCGTCGCCCATGAACCCGTCTTTGTCCGCCTCAACGGGAATGAACGTCGCTTCGGCACACCCGGCGGCGACGGCGAAAGCCGTCTGCCTCGGGGAAACCAAGGTCGCCGCCCCCGCTCCCGCCCTTAACGCGGCTTTCGTCGAAAGCAAAGCCGCCCCTATGCACCGCTCGCTCCCCGATATGTTGAGCAGCCTTCCGAAATCGCCCTTATGGGCGGTTTTTCGCCGCCGCGGACGGCAGGACATTATACCCTCGTCGGTGAACCGCGCCTCAAATCCCGAAAAATCCTCGCGTATAAGCCCTATGTCCATCAGAGCGGTATCCCCGCAATAATCGCGGCAGGGGTGGGAAAGCTGCCATTTTTTGTAAGCGCCCAAAACAAGGGTGACATTCGGTATAAACGAGTAGGAGGCGCGCTCGCCGGTATCCGCGTTGATTCCGCTCGGCACGTCCACCGAAACCTTGAAGGCGCGGCAGCTGTCGTTGACGAACTTGAACAGCTCCGCGACGCCTGTGTCCAGCTCCCCGCTGAACCCCGTCCCGAACACGCAGTCCACGATTACGTGGCTGTTCAAAAGCGCGGTTTTAACCGTGTTTTCGCTTTCGGGGGAATAAATCGTCGAAACAAGCCCCGGCGCGTAACGGGAATAAATTTCCCGCGCCGCGTCTTTTGACGGCATTCCCGCCGCGAAAACGCACAGCGACTCTCCGCCCGCCTTCTTCGCCAAATCGGCGATGATGATTCCGTCGCCCCCGTTAAGCCCCCGCCCGCACAGCACGGTGAAGGTCTTTCCGCGCCCGCCCCCCGCGAGAGAGGATATGCGCTCGAAACAGGCGCACGCGGCGTTCTCTGCGAGACGCTCCGGTAAAATACCACGCCGCGCGGCGGCGGTTTCCGCGCTTTTCATCTGCTCGGTCGTCACCGTAAAAAGCATAACTCCCCCTTTTACCCGTTCCCGAAAGCGGCTTCGTACAGCAGCTTATGGTCAAGATAGGTATAATGCAATCCCCTTAAAACATTCCCGTCGTCGTCGGTATAAGGTCCGAAATAATAAGGCGCCCCCAGCGTCGCCAAAATATAAAATTCCCCGTCATAAACCGCGCAGGAAACGAGGCTTGTCGTCCCTTCGCTCATAACGTCCCACGCGCCGTCTTTGTATTCGTAAAAATAATTTATGCTCCCCGTTTTTATCCTGTTCGCCCCCGCGGTATGGTAAGGGTTGTCCTCCCGCTTTAGCGCGAGCATATCGCGCGCCGTTAAGGTATAGCCGCCGGGGTTGCCGCCGCTCGGCGGCATTTCGTAAGAACCGGCGCGGCATATTTCCGCGAAAAGCGGGTGGTTTTCGTAAGCGCGCCGCGTAATCAGGAACATATCCTTCGCGCAGGAATAATTGTCGGCTTCGTATAAGCCGTGCGCGTTGGTGAAATTCGTGTCGGCGCAGCCGAGTTCGGCGGCGAGGGCGTTCATTTTGCCGAAAAACGCCGTCATGTCCCCGCCCGCCGCGTTATAGGCGAGGATGTTCGCCGCCTCGCACCCCGACGCGACCATAAGCGCGTAAAGGCAGTCGCGGTAGGTCAGGTTTTCCGCCCCGGGGAAAATCCCGGCGGAGGCTATGTCCTCCTTGTTCGGGTCGCCCGCGTAAAACTCGCTGAAACACTCGTAAGGAACCTCGACGACGGCGTCCAAGTCGCTCACGGTTTCAAGAACGACGAGGCAGGTCATAATTTTAAGCGTCGAAGCGGGCGGCGTCTTCCAATTCTCGTTTTTGGAATAGACGGCGTACCCCCCGCTCACGTTGTAAAAATAAACGCTCGTGCTGCTCAGCGCGTCCTCCGCGACGACCCCGTACAAGTCGAACGGCTCTTTCACGGGCTGCTTTTCCGAGGAATGCACGGTTTCCGCCCGCGCGGTTTCGGAAACGCCCGAACCGCCCGAATCGTCCGCGTCGTCCGGTTTTGAAAGGTTTTCGCAGCCCGCGAGGGCAA
>JAIRWE010000003.1 GCA_031253365.1 Oscillospiraceae bacterium
GCCGGTCTTGAGCGGTACGAGGCGCGGGAAGCCATAGTCGACGATTTGAAGCGGGCGGGGTTACTCGTGAAAATCGAGCCGCACAAACACAACGTGGGCTGTTGCCAACGCTGCGGCGCGGTCGTGGAACCCATTGTCAGCCTGCAATGGTTTGTCGCCATGAAAGCGCTTGCCGAACCCGCCATGCAGGTTGTTCGCGACGGGCGGCTGCGCTGGGTGTCGAAAAAATTCGAGAACACGTATATGCAGTGGATGGAGAATATCCGCGATTGGTGCGTTTCGCGCCAGCTTTGGTGGGGACATAGAATTCCCGCGTATTATTGCCTGAACCCCGGCTGCGGATTTGAAACCGCCGCGGAAACGGCGCCGTCTTCCTGCCCGAAGTGTGGCGGCGCGGTGAGGCAGGACGAGGACACGCTGGACACGTGGTTCAGTTCGGCGCTGTGGCCTTTTTCCACGCTCGGGTTTCCCGAAGACACGGAGGATTTGCGTTATTTTTACCCCACAAGCGTAATCGTCCCCGCTTATGACATTATACCGTTTTGGGTGGCGAGAATGATTTTTATGGGGCTCAAATTTACGGGCGACGTGCCGTTCCGCGACGTGTTCATTCACGGCTTAATCCGCGACGAACAGGGGCGTAAAATGAGCAAATCCCTCGGGAACGGCGTAGACCCGCTTGAAATAATAGACAAATACGGCGCGGACGCGCTTCGGATGACCATGGTCCACGGGGTGGCTCAGGACAGCGACATTCGCTTCGGGGAAGCCAAGGTGACGGCGGCGCGCAATTTCGCGAATAAGCTGTGGAACGCGGCGCGGTACGTTCTTATGAACCTTCCCGAGGATTTCAGCGCCGCCGCCCTGCCGGAAAGCTCCGCGCTGTCTATTGAGGATAAATGGGTTTTGTCCAAGTATAACCGGCTTGTCGGGGAGGTTACCGCCAACCTTGACGCCTATGACTTGGGGGTCGCGGCGGGAAAAGTCCACGACTTCATCTGGAACGTATACTGCGACTGGTACATCGAACTCACCAAGCCGCGTACACATTGTGTGTTTGGCGCGGCTTCGCCGCCCGTTCCCGCGACGGCTCATTATGTATTGGTGTTCGTAATGGAGGGAATGTTAAAGCTGCTGCACCCGTTCATGCCGTTTATCACCGAGGAAATATGGTGTTCAATGCCGCATTTCGCGGGTGAAACCGAAAGCGTCATGGTGTCGGAATGGGCGAGGTATTCCGAAAAACTCGACTTTTCCGAGGAGGAAAGGCAGTTTGAAAAGGTGGCGGAGGTTATTTCGGCAATCCGCGTTCGGCGAAGCGAGATGAAGGTTCCGCCGTCCAAAAGGGTAAGCGCGGAAATAGAGGTCGCCGATAAAGGCGATATCGCGCTGTTCAAGTCCTGCGCGGCGTTCTTTGAAGGGCTTGCGGGCTGCGTGAATACACAGGTTTCGGAAAGCGTCCCCGCTTCCGACGGGAAAATCGCGCTTGTTACCGCCCACGCGCGGGTAATGCTGCCTATGGGCGAGCTTGTGGACAGGGAGAAGGAGCTTGCGCGGCTGGAAAAGGAGCTTGAACGGGTTAAACGCGACATCGAATTTATAAGCGGGAAGCTGTCCAACGAAGGGTTCGTCGCGAAAGCGCCGCCGCGACAAGTCGAAAACGAGCGCGCGAAATTAGCCGAGGCGAAAGAGAAGTCGGCGGGGATTGAAAAGGCGATTGCGGAGCTGACGGATTGAAAGGAGAAAACATCATGGCAAAACGAAGGATAGGCATACTGACAAGCGGGGGGGATTGCCCGGGGCTGAACGCGACCATTCGCGGGGTGGTGCGTTCGTGCTATCACCTTATGGGGGCGGATAATGTTGAAATCGTGGGAATTTCCGAGGGGTTTTACGGGTTAATCAACAATCACTGCAAGGCTATGAACCCCAGCGATTTTTACGGAATATTGACGCGCGGCGGAACCATACTCGGAACCAAGCGAACCCCTTACAAAATGATGCAAATCGTAGAGGACGACGATATAGACAAAGTAAAGCAAATGAAGCAGACTTATAACAAATGGGAGCTTGACTGTCTTTTGACACTCGGCGGGAACGGCACGCACAAAACCGCCAACCTCCTCTCCGAGGAAGGGCTGAACATTATCGGGCTGCCGAAAACGATTGACAACGATATATGGGGTACGGACGTGACCTTCGGGTTTCATACCGCCGTCGACATAGGAACCGAGGTGATTGACAGGATTCACACCACCGCGCATTCCCACAGCCGCGTAATGGTTGTTGAAATTATGGGGAATAAGGCGGGTTGGCTCGCGCTTTACACCGGAATAGCGGGGGGCAGCGATATAGTCCTTATCCCGGAAATTCCGTTCGAGCCGAAAAAGGTCGCCGAAATCGTCAGAATGCGCGCCGACGACGGCAAACCCGGGCTGGTTATAACCGTCGCGGAAGGCGCCATGGATAAGGAAGAAGCGCTTTTGAAGAGAAAAGAGCGTGCCAAAAAGCGCGCCGAGGCGGGCGAGGTTACCGTTACCAACAGAATAGCCGATTTTGTTCAGGAGGAAGCGAAGATTGAAACCCGCGCCGTTGTTCCCGGGCACATGCTGAGAGGGGGGAGCCCGTCGGCTTACGACAGGATTCTCGCCACGCAGTTCGGGGCGCGGGCGGCGGCTCTCGTGAAAATGGGCAAGTTTGGTTACATGGTGGCGAAAAAAGGCAGCGACATCACCGAAAACAAGCTGTCCGACATCGCGGGGAAATCCCGTCTTGTCGACGTCGACGGGGAAATGGTCAAGACGGCGCGGAGCATAGGAATGTATTTCGGGGATTAAGCGCCCAGTTCCATCATCTTGTCGATACACACCCTCGCCTCGTTCAATGTTTTTTCGTCGAGGGTAATTTCCTCGCCGCCGTCGCCGTTCACGCAGTCGAGAACGTCGATAAGCGTCGTGATTTTCATGTTGGGGCACAGCAGCTTCTTTGACAGGCAGAAAAATTTTTTGTCGCGGCACCGATACCGCAAATGTTCCGCGATGCTGATTTCCGTTCCTATGATAAACGATTTGTTTTCCGAATTTACCGCGTATTCCGCGATAGCGGACGTCGAACCGACAAAGTCCGCGAGGTGCGTAACTTCCGGCACACATTCGGGGTGAACGAGCAAAAGCGCGTCGGGGTAGTCCGCTCTCGCCTTGTCGACGTCGCCCGCGTCCACCGCGGCGTGAATGGGGCAGCCGCCTTGAAGCAGCTTTATGTTTTTTTCGGGGAGCAGGTTCGCGACATACGCGCCCAAGTTGCAGTCGGGCAGGAACAGTATGTTGCCGCTTGGGATTTTGCTCACGATTTTAACGGCGGAGGACGACGTTACGCATACGTCGCAGACTGTTTTCAATTCGGCCGTCGTGTTGATATACGCGACGACGGTATAATCGGGGTATTGGTCTTTTACGGCTTGAATCAGCGTTTTGTCGTGCTGTTCCGCCATGGGGCAACCCGCTTTCGGGTTGGCGAGCGACACGCTCTTATCCGGCGACAGGATTTTAACCGTTTCCGCCATGAAACGAACCCCGCACATCACGATTTTTTTCGAGCCGGCTTTTTTCGCGGCAAGGCTTAATTGAAACGAGTCGCCCGTAAAGTCCGCGATTTCGATTATTTCCCGCGATTGATAGCTGTGTGCCAACACGAAAATATCGTTTTCCCGCTTTTTTTGAAGTATTTCGTCTTGAATTTCCCGTATTTTCACTGTCTTTGACCTCCCGGTTCGGATAAATCGCCTTTGACGGTTCCCTCCCCCGGCGAAAGGGGATTTTCGGGAGCCGCCGGCAAGAAGCCGCAGAGCCTTATAAAATCCTCCGTGCCAAGTTCTTCCGCCCTTGACAGGGTGTTCAGCCCGCAGTCGCGCAAAGCCTGTTTAACCGTTTGCTTGTCCAACCCGAATTCTTTTGAAACGGGGTTGGCAAGCTGTTTTCGCCGTTCGGAAAAAGCCGCCCTGACCAACCGAAAAAACAGCCTCTCATCGGGAATTTCCGGACGCCTTTCTTTGAAAACGTCAATCTTGATAACCGCGCTGTCCACGCCCGGCGAAGGGAGGAAGCTCCCGCGCGGCACCCTGAAAAGCGCTTTGGGGCTGCCGTAAAAATTTACGCCGACGCTCAGTATCCCGTACAGCCCGGAACCCGGCGGGGCGGTTATGCGGCGCGCCACTTCTTCCTGAACCATTACGGTTATCGAGTTAATCGGCAGGCGTTCTTCCAATAACCGCGTTATGACGCGCGTCGCCGCGTAATACGGCAGATTGGCGCACACGGAAGCCCTGCCCGCGCCGAACCTTTCCGCGATTAGGGCGCGCATATCCATGTTGAGCGCGTCCCCCCATATAATCCCGACATTGTCAAAATCGGCGAGGGTTTCCGACAGGACGGGTTTCAGCGTTTCGTCGATTTCGACAACGGCGACGTTATCCGCGCGAACCGCCAATTCCCGCGTGAGAACGCCGACGCCCGCGCCGATTTCAATGACGTTGCGCGGTGGTTCAAGCCCCGAAAGGGCGTCCGCCGCCATTCGCGGGGAAACGCGGGGGTTTACGAGAAAATTCTGCCCCAACGACTTCGTGAAAGAAAAACCGTGACGGGACAGAAGTTCTTTCACAACGGATATATTTGTCAATACCATCACGGAATCCTTTTGAACATCTTTTCAAAATCGCGTTTCGCCAGCGTAACCGCGACGGGTCTGCCGTGCGGGCAGTATCTTAATTTCGCGTCGTCAATCACCCGCCGCGCCAGTTGTTCAAGGTCGCCCGGAGCCGTTTTGTCCCCCGCCTTAATTGCCGCTTTGCAAGCCGCGCCGCGCAGTATTTCATCATACAGCCCCGTCTTGTCCGTGTTTGCGCCCGCCCCTTTTTTCAGCGTTTCCGCCATTCGCGAAATAATACGGACGGCTTCACCCGCGTCGAACAAAGACGGCAAAGCGGTGACTTTTACGGTAAAATCCGCGTTCCCGCACGTGTCCGAAGCGAGACCGATACCGATTTCAGCCAGCTCTTTTGAAGCGTTAATCACCGCGTCATAGCCCTCGGCGTCCAAACGGACTTCCGCGCTTTCCGCGAGTAACTGGGAATGGGTTTTCAGCTCGTCTTTCAGCTCGTTGAAGCGCGCTCGCTCGTCCGCCGCGTGTTTATCAATCAATATTATGTTTTCCCCGCGCTCGCAGATTATATAGGTATTGAAGATTTCGCCGACGACCCTTAACTGTTCTTCCTCGTATTCGACAAGGACGTTCGTCTTGACGGCGGGTTTTTCTTTTTTTACGAACGCCTCGCCCGTCAAGTGCCTGTAACGGCTCATATCGGGGCTCCGTTCGGCGGTGTACGCGGTTTTCCCCGAACTGAAACCGTAACTCGCGGGCGGCGCGAACGCGGGAGTGTAGCGCGTCTCGTCCGCGAAAACCTTTTCGCCGCCGACGACGGGCGGCTTTGCGCCTTCCGGTTCACGGACGCCGATTTCCGCGGTGTTCGCCGCGTTCATGTTCAAAAGCGCGTTTTTTACCGCGAAATATACCGCGTCGAAAACCGCCCTCTCGTTCACGAAGCGTACTTGTGTCTTGGCGGGGTGAACGTTCACGTCGACGTCCGACGGATTTACGGTTATGTTCAGCACGCAAACGGGGAATTTCCCTGTCATAACGCTGTTCTTGTAACCTTCCTCGATTGCCGCCGCGCAGGAAGCCGAGCGTATATACCGCGAATTTACGTAAAAATGCTGCAAGGCGCGGCTGCCCCTGCAAAAAAGCGGCGAGGAAATATACCCGCTCACCCCCACGCCGTTTTGCGAGTGTTCCGCCGTAATCAGTCCCCCCGCGAAGCCCTTTCCGAGTACGGCGTATATCGCGGAATACGGATTGCCGTCGCCCGGGGTAACGCGGATAAGTTTGTTGTCGCGGATAAACTTGAAGGAAATACGCGGATTTATCAGCGCGGCTTTATCCGTGACGCTTTGAACGAAGTTGCCCTCGGAAACGTCTTTTTTCAAAAATTTCAGCCTTGCGGGGGTATTAAAAAACAAATCGCGGATTATAATTGTCGTCCCGTCAGGGCAGCCCGCGTTCGTGTGTTCGATTTCAGCCCCGCCCTCGATTTTGTAAGAAGTCCCCGTTTCCTCCCCCCGCGTTTTCGTGAGCAGGCTCACCCGTGAAACCGCCGACACGGAAGCCAGCGCCTCCCCCCTGAACCCCAGCGTGTATATGGAAGCCAAGTCCTCGCTTACGGCGACCTTGCTGGTGGCGTGGCGCAGGAAGGCGACGGGCGCCTCCTCAAAAGGGATGCCGGTTCCGTCGTCGCTGACGCGCAAAAACGTCACGCCGCCGTTTTTGATTTCAACCGTGATGGTTTTCGCGCCGGCGTCTATCGAGTTTTCGATAAGCTCTTTCGCGACGGAAGCGGGGTGTTCGACGACCTCACCCGCCGCGATTAACTCCGCCACGCTTTTGTCAAGAACCCGTATAGGCATAAGTCATTTCTCCCCGTTTCTGAACCTTTCCAGATAGCCGGCCGACATTCCGCCCGCGATATTTCCCGCCGCCACAACCGCGAAAGCCGCGACGAATTTCATTTCAAACCCTTTGACAACCGAATAATACGCGAAAAAGAACGAGTCCGCCACGATATGTTCAAAACCGCACACGACAAACACGGCGATAAACATTACCGTCAGGAACATCGACACCGTTTTGTTATCGGGGAAAACCTTTGCGGAAAGACAGGCGCAAGCCACCAAAAATCCGCAAAGCACCGCCAGAATAAACAGGCTTACATAACCGTCGGAAAGCCTTAAACCGACTATCCTTTCGAGTTTGGCGACGTTCGCGTCATTGCCGAACCGCGTCAAACCCAGCGAAGCGGCGTATATCACACAGCCGACCGTATTGCCGAGCAAGGAGAGAACCACGTCCGAAATCCCGTATTCTTTGTAGGGGAACAGCGCGATTACCCGCGTTACGAGCATACCGTAGAACGCCGACACCATAAGTATTCCCGCCGTAAAAAAAAACGCTCCCGCGACGGGATTTTCCAGCGCGATGAAAGCCGTCGCGCCTATTGATATATACACCCCGCATATAAGCGAACCGACGATTTTTTTGCCCATAATTTCTCCCCTACCGGTGGTGGGACTTGAACCCACACGTGGTTGCCCACAACAGATTTTGAGTCTGCCTCGTCTGCCATTCCGACACACCGGCCGCTAACAGTCACTTGCATTATATCATGTTTTACCGTTCGTGTCAACGGACAATCCGAAAACCTTTTTCAAAGGACGCGGGATTGACAAGTATACCGCGCGATGATATAATATATGTGAACGGAGGGTTTCAAACCTGTCTTGGCGGAGAGGGTGAGATATTTCAAAGAAGACGCGAAAGGAGTGACCGATATGTGTAAAGTAGTCGAGGAATTAGCATTGGAAATTGCCGAGGAAGAAATCGGCAAAAACAGGAAAGAATCTGCCCTGAAACTCATCGGAACAGGCAAACTGACGCTTGAGGAAGTTGCGGACAGCATCAGTTTACCTATTGACGAAGTAAAGGCTCTTGTCAACGGGGCGTAGTTATTGTTCCTTTTCGCTTCTTTTGTGCCGTAAGACTGAGCAAAACTTCCCGCGCAATATTTAACCATATTTATATAGGAAGCGGGGCGGTAAGAATGCTTGACAAAGTTGAATACTGGCTTGGTTTGGCTGATGAGGATATTTCCGTCGCAGAAATTTTATTAAACGGAAGGAAATATTTACAGACAGGATTTTTCTGCCACTTAGTCGCCGAAAAAGCGTTAAAAGCGATTATCGCAAGCGTTATGACCGAACTCCCGCCAAAAACGCACGACTTGACAAAACTTGCGGAAATAGGCGGAATATACGACAGTCTAACCGAAAATCAATTAGACTTCTTGGAAGAATTAAATCCGCTTAATATTGAGGCTCGTTATCCCGATAATAAAGCAAGACTCTTAAAGATACTGACTGCCCAAAAAACCACGAAGATTATCAAAGAAACGGGGGATTTTTTATGTTGGATAAAGCAAAGGTTAGGGAAATAGCAATCGACTATTCAAAAGAAGTAAAAAGGCTTTTAGACCCGGAGAAAATAATACTTTTCGGTTCATACGTGAACGGAAACCCTCGCGATGAAAGTGATATTGACATCGCGGTATTAGTCCGCGGTTTAGATGATGAATCTTGGTACGGCACTCGTATTATGCTGCAAAGAATACGAAGGAACAAGATTTTTCTTGATATTGAACCGCATCTGTTAGATGAAGCCCATGACCCGAGCGGATTTGTCGAACAGATTATAAAAACGGGCGAGGTTGTCTATCAATCAATAGACCTCTTGCGAAACTAAATCGCAATGTCTTTTCGGCTGATTTTCCGTCATACTGCGTTAATTTTTCCTCAAATATCGCGGATATTATCGTCAAAATTGCCTTGTCTGACGAAA
>JAIRWE010000023.1 GCA_031253365.1 Oscillospiraceae bacterium
TTTCGTCAGACAAGGCAATTTTGACGATAATATCCGCGATATTTGAGGAAAAATTAACGCAGTATGACGGAAAATCAGCCGAAAAGACATTGCGATTTAGTTTCGCAAGAGGTCTATTATACGCTTAATCGCCTCGCCGTTGAATTGAGAGACGCCGCGAGAGTTGCGCCCGGCCCAATGCGCCTGTATAACGGTATTGTCAATGAGCGTGCTTTGAAACATTGATATCAACTTCAGATAGTTGCGTTGCCTGCCCGGAGTTGAACTTTTGCTGTAACGCCAAAGTGTTGCGCTCCCAAAACACGTCGTCTGAATACCCCTGTATTTCAATATCGGTATCCGCTGTTTCCAATCGCTTTTGAGCAAGGGCGCAGTATTCTTCCTCACATTCAATGCCAATGTAATGACGACCGAGTTTTTTGGCGACAACGGCACTCGTTCCCGAGCCAACAAAGGGGTCTAACACCATGTCGCCGCGATTAGAACTCGCGAGAATCAGTTTAGCGATAAGTTTTTCGGGTTTTTGTGTCGGATGGTCGGTGTTTTCGGGCATTGACCAGTACGGAACTGACATATCGTCCCAAAAGTTAGACGGGAAAGTATCCCGAAAGTTCCCGTGCTCTGTTTCTTGCCAATCTTTCGGTTTGCCGTTGATTTTATAGGGGGCTATGACTTTGCGGCGCATTTTTACGGCATCGACATTAAAAGTAAATGTTTTAGGCGACACAGTGGCGAACCATATATCCTCCATTGAGTTCTTCCAATTGTGATTAGCGCCGCGTCCCTTTTCCCGCTGCCAAGTAATACGGTTTTGAACAGTAAAATGTTGTTGCAATACGGCGCCGATTATAAGGCTTGTGCGCCAATCGCAACATACATATATGCTTGCGGTATCCTTTAACACACGTTTTATTTTTAACAACCAACTTTCGGTAAATGTCGCGTATTCCGCATCGCTCATTCGTTTGAACGCGGTATTGTTAAAAATTTTGTTAAGGTTATACGGCGGGTCTGCAATAAGCAGGTCAACACAGTTGGCGGGCAAACACTCAATAACAGCAAACGCGTCCCCGTGTATGACAGCGTCCGTCACATCTGACAACGTATCCGCCTTTGCGGGACAAACGCACCTTGACAAGTATATATTCGTTTCGGTTTCAGTGAGAAAAATTGTCCTGTTACGCTCCGCTCTTTCTTTCGGCACTGTAAACACACCTCGTTCATGTAACATTGTTTTTCCTACGGATGCGGTTTCCCTTCGCGGTACGCCGTCATAATGTCCTTAAAGACCTCGCCGTTGGACGGCGGCGTCCAGGTAATCGCGTTCGCGCCCGCCAGAATGGTTTCGGTAACCGTTTTGCCCGTCGGCCCGCCCGTCGCGATAATCGGTACGTCGTTGCTGATTTCACGGATTTTCGCGACGATTTGGGCGGTTTTGGCAGCGGCGGACACGTTGAAGGCGGCGGCGCCCGCGTCCAATCGCGCCTTAATGTCGTCCTTGTCGTTAATCACGGTGACGAACACGGGAATGTCGATGGTTTCTACGACTTGGCGCACGACCTCGTGCGAGGTGGGCGCGTTCACCACCACCCCCGCCGCCCCCCTGAATTCGGCGCTTTTGGCGAGTTCGACCACGCGCCTGCCTTTGGTAAGCCCGCCGCCCACCCCCGCGATTACCGGGACCTCCGCCGCGAACATGACCGCCTCGTGTATAATCGGCTGGGGCGTGAACGGGTATACCGCCAAAATCGCGTCGGCGTTGACGTTGCGTATCACGCAGATGTCCGTGGTGAAAACCAGGGACTTTATGCGCCTGCCCATTATCACGATACCGTCGGCGGCGGCGATTTCCTCCGGTACGCGCAGCATAAAGCTGCGTAGGTTGCCGTTGAGTTCTTTTATTGCCATGTGACGTCCCCCTTATGACTTAAAGGCTATGATGTTCAGTGAAACGTTCCCGTCCGGGGACAAAAGTATGGTTCCGTAGGTGGGGCGGTTCTTCCCCCTCGGGCGGTCGATGCTGCCGGGGTTCATAATATACATTCCGTTTACGCAGTCCGTTCTGTAAATATGCGTGTGTCCGAACAATACTATGTTGCAGCGTTCGGAATAGGCGCGGCGTATGATGGAATCCAGCCCCCAGTGGACGTCGTAGTTATGCCCGTGGGAACAGAAGATTCTGTGTCCGCCGATTTCCACGACGCGCTCTTCCTTATACCTTATAAAATCGGAGTTGCCTTTCACGAAAACGAACGATTTTTCGGGGAACATTTTCGACACGTCCACCACTTCGAGCATACCGTCGCCCAAGTGTATGAACAAATCGGAGTCCAAATTCCGTTCAACCACGCTTTTCAGCCGATGGAAATTCCTGTGGCTGTCCGATATAACCGTAATCTTCATTGGGCGACCTCGTGAAACGCCGTTTCCGGCGGCTTTGACAGTGATTTTTTACATTCTAACATATCGGCGCGTGTAAAGTCAATCGCTTTGAAAAAAGTTTTCGCGGATTGTCTTGTTTATCGCCGCGTAATTTGCTATAATATTAAAATAACTGCAATCTTGGGAGGGTTTTCTTATGCTGAAATGCGATTCTTGCGGGCGTGAAAATAAAGATGGCGCGAAATTCTGCGGTATGTGCGGAGCAATACTCGCGGCGTCCGCGCCGTCCGAGGTATCCGAAACGCCCGAGCCGTTCGCGGCGTTCGCGCCGTCCGAACCGTTCGATTTATTCGCGGCGCCCGAAACGTCCGAGATGTCGGAAATGTCCGAGATGTCGGAAATGTCGGAGTTCGAGCCTATATCCGAGTTTGAGCCTATATCCGAGTTTATTCCCGAACCCGCGTCCGTGACGCCTGTGTCCGTGACACCCGCGTCCGTGACGCCTGTGTCCGTGACACCCGTGTCCGTGACACCCGTGTCCGTGACACCCGTGTCCGTGACACCCGTGTCCGTGACACCGGAATTGTTTACAACGCCGCCGTTCACGGCACCCGCGCCGATTCCCGTGACGCCCGCGCCGATTCCCGTGGCGCCCGCGCCGATACCCGCGCCGATACCCGTGTCCGTGACACCCGCGGCTATGCCTGCGGCTGTATCCGCGACTTTTGAGAAATCCGCGGCGAAATCGCCCCGCGTAAAGGTCATTATCGCGTCGGCGGTGGTCGTCGTCGTCGCGCTGTGCGTCGCCGCCGTCGCTTTTTGGCTTGACGGTTCGGGGAAGACCGCGTTCAGGTCCGGGGATATGGCGGTTTTCAGCAATGAGGAAAAGACTTTCGTAATCAACGACGACGGCACGGTGAACGAGGTTAGCGGAAGACTGCGCGGGCGGGAGCAAAAGAGCGTTGACGGCACGAAGGCGGCGTTCATCGTTTCGGACACGACCTGGAGCGCCGGCACGCTTTACTACGCTTCGGGGAAGGGCGCGCCCGTGAAGGTGGCGGAGGACGTCTTGGATTTTGTCCTTTCGGATTCGGGCGAGGGTATGGCGTTTTACGTGAATTACGACCCGAGCGCGTATGTGGCGGACTTGATGGTTTATGACGTGAAGGACGCGCAGGCGCACGCCATCGACCACAACGCGTATTACCGGGATTCCGGCGATTATTATTACAACTTCTACCATTACATCGGTTCTTACGCGGTTATCTCCCCCGACGGGAAGAGCGTTATGTACAAGGCGGACTATGAAAACGGCGAACACACCCTGAAAATCAACGTGAACGGGAAGTCGGATACCGTCGGCAGAAACGCGGACGGCATCGCCGTTGCCGACGGCGCGAAGTTCATGTACTTCACCAAGACGACCGACACGGGAACCGCGCTTTACGCGAGCAAAGGAACCGACGCGCAGGAAGTCAGGTTGGACAGGGTTTCGACGGGCGTTTCGTACAACCGCTACCATTTCAACGCCGATTATTCCCAAATCGTTTTCGTCAACGCCGACGGCAGAACCTGCATAAGCGTGAGGGGCGGCGACAAGTCGAACCTCGCCAATTCGGTCGTCGTGCTGTTTTTGGTTCCGGATAACGCGCGGTTCAGAGCCTATGAAGGCGGGTACGACGCCCATAACGTGTATGTTTACGGCTTCGGCGATTTCAAGAACAGCGTGTTCCTTTCGGGAAACGGCGAGCTTAACGCCATTGACGGAAAACTGGAAAAGCAGGTCATCGCCGGTGATGTGAGCATAGGGAACTCGACCGTTTCAAAGGACGGGAAATGGGTTTATTACGTCAATTACAGCGGCATTTTGAAGAAGGCTTCGGCTTCCGATTCGACTTTGCCCGCGCAGACCGTAGCGAGCGGCGTTTCCGACTTCGTCTTAGCCCCCGACGGGGATACCGTCTATTATATCACCCTTGACGGGGAGCTTTATCAAAAGAAAAGCGGCGCGGAAGGCAGAGGGACGAAAATCGACGGCAACGCTTACGTCGGTTACGATTACGACGCCATTTTGATTTCCGGCGACGGGAAGGTTTATTTCCTTTCGGACGTATGGGCGGGCAAAGGGACGCTCTACGGCGTTTCGGGGACGAAAAAGAACCGCGTCAGGGACGACGTTTACGGGGTATACGCCGGCGCGCGCGACTTTTATTATTTCGTGGACGGGGAAACGTATTACGACGTTTACGTAATCAACGACGGCAAAACCCCCAAAATAGCGGCGCGGGACGTGACGGAAATACGGCTCGGGTAATTCGGCGGCGCGATTTTACGTATATTTTACAAGCAGACGCTTTCAGATTTTACTTTTCCGTGGTATCTTTGAAACACGATAAACGTTTTGAAGGAGAAAACCATGAAAAAGTTATTGAAATCATTTTTTGCCCTCGCGATGTCTTTCGCCCTGCTGTCGGCGTGTTCGGGTGTTCCCGGAACGGGCGGCGGCACGAACGCGCCCACGAACGCCCCGACGAACGCCCCGACGAACGCCCCGACGGACGCCGGCGGCGACGACACGCAAGCCCCCCCTCCCCCTTCGGCGAATTTCAACGGCGATAAGGAAATAAACGTCGTTTCCCGCGAGGAAGGCAGCGGCACGCGCAGCGGGTTCATCGAGCTGTTCGGGATTCAGGTAAAAGAAGACGACGGCAGCACCAAGGACATGACCACGAAGGAAGCGGTTATAGCCGACGCCACGGATATAATGCTCACCAACGTTTCGGGCGACGTATACGCCATCGGCTACGTTTCGCTCGGTTCGATGAACAGTTCCGTCAAGGCGGCGGATATAGACGGGGTGGCGGCGAACCTTGACAACGTAAAGAGCGGCGCCTATAAAATCCAGCGCCCGTTCAACGTAGCCTATAAAGGCGAGCCGGAAGGTTTGGCGAAGGATTTTCTCGCCTTCATAATGTCGGCGGAGGGTCAGGCGGTCGTGGAAGCGCGAAGCCTCGTAAAGGTTGACGAAAACGCCCCCGCTTTCGATGGCGAGCTGCCGGCGGGGAAAATAGTCGTGTCGGGTTCCTCTTCCGTGACGCCCGTCATGGAAAAGCTGGCGGAAGCGTACATCGCGCTTAACGGCGGCGCGACGATTGAAATTCAGATGAGCGATTCGAGTTCGGGCATGAAGGACGCCATCGAGGGCGTGTGCGATATAGGAATGGCGAGCCGCGAGCTTAAAGAAAGCGAGCTTGAACAGTTAAGCGATTTGGCAATCGCCATCGACGGCATAGCGGTAATAGTACACCCCGACAACCCGAACGCCTCTTTGACCTCCGCGCAGGTTAAAGACATATTCACCGGGGAAGCCGAAGTGTGGAGCGACGTTCAATGAAACGCGTTTTTAACAAAGAATCCGTGATGCGGGTCGTGTTCATGGTTTCAGCTCTCGCCGCCGTTTTGGCGGCGGGGCTGATTTGCGTTTTTTTATTCGCGGGGGGGCTTCCCGCAATCGGAAAAATCGGCGTGTTCAACTTCCTCGGCGGCAAGGAATGGAGCCCCGTGGACGTCCCGCCCGAATTCGGCGTGCTGCCTATGATAGTGGGCAGCGTCTACGTTACGGCGGGAGCCGTTCTGTTGGGCGTGCCCGTCGGAATATTCACCGCCGTTTTCATGGCGAGAATCTGCCCCAAGCCGCTTTACAGGGTGTTAAAGCCGCTTCTTAACCTGTTGGCGGGAATCCCGTCCGTCGTGTACGGCTTCTTCGGAATGGTGTTGATTGTCCCCTTCGTCCGCGAATTTTTCGGGGGCAAGGGGAGCAGCATACTCGCCGCTTCAATACTGTTGGGAATTATGATTCTGCCCACCGTCATCGGCATAACGGAATCGTCGCTGCGCGCGGTCGGCGCGGAGCTGTACGAGGGGGCGGTCGCGCTGGGGGCGAACCGCGAGAGGGCGGTGTTCCGCGTAATCGTCCCCGCCGCGAAATCGGGCATCATGGCGGCGGTCGTTCTGGGAATAGGCAGGGCGGTCGGCGAAACCATGGCGGTTAAAATGGTCGCGGGGAACCAGGCGCTCTTGCGAATGCCGTCGGAGTTCCTGAAAGGCGTCAGGACGCTGACCGCCAACGTCGTCATAGAGATGGGCTACGCGGAAGGGTTGCACAGGGACGCGCTCGTCGCGACGGGGGTGGTGCTGTTCGTCTTTATCCTCGCCATAAATCTGCTGTTCGGGCTTTTAATGAGAAACCGCGACGGGAAAAAAAGCGGCGGGAAATCCGTCGCGGCAAAGGCGGGGAAAAAGCCCCGCGCGTTTTTCCGCCGCCGCGCGGCTTTCGGGAAACGGCTTTCGCTCCTTTACGAGAAGGCGGCGGGTTTGCCGCCGGCGCGGGCGGCGGGGTTCGCCCTGTCGAAGGCGCCCGCAATCGTCACGTGGCTTTGCGTGTCAATCACGTTTTCGGTACTCGTGTTTTTGCTCGGGTTTATTTTGGTCAAGGGTCTGCCTTACGTAAAGCCGTCGCTTTTCGCGCTGAAATACAATTCCGACAACGTCTCGCTCGTGCCGGCTTTGTTCAACACGGTTTACATGGTCTTAATCGCCCTGCTGATTTCGGTGCCGCCGGGCGTGTTTTCCGCGATTTATCTGGCGGAATACGCGCCGCGCGGCAATCGCTTCGTGAAGCTGATCCGCGTGACGGCGGAAACGCTTTCGGGGATTCCGTCGATTATCTACGGGCTGTTCGGCACGCTGTTCTTCGTGATTTGGCTGGGCTGGGGATATTCGCTGCTGGCGGGCGGGTTTACGCTGGCGATTATGATTCTCCCCTTGATTATGCGAACGACGGAGGAGAGCATCAAAGCCATTCCCGATATGTACAGGGAGGGTTCGTTCGGGCTTGGGGCGGGCAAGCTGCGAACGGTGTTCAGGGTCATACTGCCCGCCTGCGCCCCGGGAATACTGGCGGGGATTATCCTCTCCGTCGGCAGGATAGTGGGCGAGACCGCCGCGCTCATTTACACCGCCGGGACTTTCGCGCAGACCGTCGTCAACCCGATGGGTTCGGGGAGGACGCTTGCCATCCATATGTACGCGCTTTCCGGGGAGGGGCTGTACATAGGGCAGGCATACGCGACGGCGGTGGTTTTGCTGGTGGTGGTCGTGGGAATAAACGCGCTGTCCTCGTTGGTCGCGAAAAGGATTTCGCGCAATATTCCGCAATAGGGAGAAAAATTTTTGAAAAAATGAAAAAGTTTATTTTACGCGACGTCGAATTGTGGTATAATGATTTCAAGGCGTTGCAAAAAATCACGATGGATATAGAGGCGAACGCGGTCACGGCTTTTATCGGGCCGTCCGGCTGCGGGAAATCCACGCTGATAAAAAGCCTCAACCGCATGAACGACCTTGTTGAAGGCTGTAAAATCACGGGCGAGATTTTGCTTGACGGCGTGAACATTTACGGCGACATCAACGTCAATTTGCTGCGTAAGCGCGTGGGAATGGTGTTTCAAAAGCCCAACCCGTTCCCCATGAGCGTGTACGACAATATAGCGTTCGGACCGCGCACGCACGGGATAAAGGCGAAGCACCGCCTTGACGAAACCGTCGAAAAAGCCCTCCGCGACGCCGCTATATGGGACGAAGTCAAGGACAGGCTGAAAAAGTCCGCCCTCGGCTTGTCGGGCGGGCAGCAGCAAAGGCTGTGTATCGCCCGCGCCCTTTCGGTGGAGCCGGAAGTGCTCTTGATGGACGAGCCCACGAGCGCCCTTGACCCCATTTCCACGTCGAAGATAGAGGATTTGCTTTCGGAGCTGAAAGCAAAGTACACGGTGGTAATCGTGACGCACAATATGCAGCAGGCGACGCGCATTTCGGATTACACGGCATTTTTCCTTCTCGGCGAAATGGTGGAATACGGCGTCACGGAACAGATTTTTTCGCTGCCGCGCGACAAGCGGTGCGAGGATTACATTACGGGGAGGTTCGGTTGATATGAGGAACAAATTCGACCAACAGTTGATTTTACTTAACGATATGCTGATTGAAATGGGCGGTCTGGTGGAAATGGCAATCGCGATGGCGGTGAAGGCGATGGAAAACCAGGACGTCGTCCTCGCGCAAAAGGCGGTGGAATTCGACGAGGAAGTCGACCAGGCGGAAAAGGAAATAGAGCGTCTTTGCCTCAAGCTCCTTTTGCAGCAGCAGCCCGTGGCGAGCGACTTGCGGCTTATTTCCTCCGCGCTGAAAATGATAACGGACATGGAGCGCATAGGCGACCAGGCGGCGGAC
>JAIRWE010000120.1 GCA_031253365.1 Oscillospiraceae bacterium
TTGAAATCCGCTTCGCCTACGGCTCGCCGGATTTCAAATTTTCGGATATACCATCAATCAGGCACGCTTTTTAAAATATTTTTGCCTTTGTGGGTCATATGTATTTACAACGCAGAAAATTTTTGAATAATTTTATTTTTTTTGTTTACTTTTTTTATAAACTATGCTATTATAAAAACGATTACCGTTTTAAGGAGAATATTTGGATATGCGGGAAACGAGAATAAGTCAGCTTTTGGAAGAAATTTCAAGAGAAATAGAAGTTACGGAGAAGCGAAACCGCGAGCTTTACGCTTCCGCCGTTGATATAGAAGACGAGGAAATTTCGCTCAGAACCCAGGCGGAATCGTTCAGGACGTTAAGGAGAATGAGGGGGCTTAAAAACGCTCTCATAAACTTTCGGACGGAGCTGGAAAAAAGCGGGATTATTTCTTTTGATATGCCGGAAGCGGCTTCGCGGTTCGTTCCCGAACCCGTTTCCGAGGAGATTCCCGAGCGGGTGGTTTCGATTATCGGGGAGCTGGGCAGAACAATCGGGGAAATCAACGCGCCCGAACCCGCCGCGCCGGCTTTTGTTCGGGCGGAAATGCCGTTCGCGAAAGCGCGCGAGTATACCGTCAGCATGGAAAACGAGGAAGAAGACGATTTCAGCGATTTTGACGAGTTTGAAAAAACGCAGTTTCCCGAAGAACCCGAAGAACCCGAGGAGCCGGAAATTCCCGAAGAGTCCGAAGAGCCGGAAATTCCCGAAGAACCCGAAGAGCCGGAAACTCCCGAAGAACCCGAAGAGCCGGAAATTCCCGAAGAGCCCGAGGAGCCGGAAATTCCCGAAGAGCCCGAGGAGCCGGAAATTCCCGAAGAGCCCGAGGAGCCGGAAATTCCCGAAGAACCCGAGGAGCCGGAAACTCCCGAAGAACCCGAGGAGCCGGAAACTCCCGAAGAACCCGAGGAGCCGGAAATTCCCGAAGAACCCGAGGAGCCGGAAATTCCCGAAGAACCCGAGAAAAAGGAAAAGCGCGAAAGTCCCCGCGAACCGTATTTCCTGAAACCCGAGTCGGTGTTCTCTCCGATATACGCCGTCAAGCCCGAGACCGCCGAACCCGTTCGGGACGGCGCGGCGTTTTACGCCCCGCCCGAACAGGAAGTCGAGATACCCGTATTTGAAGAGGAAACGCAAATTTTTGAAGAGGAAATAGCGGCGGGGGGTATTTCCGCGGAAAGCGGCGAAGCCGAGGGCGTGCCTTTCGTTTCCGAGGAAGAGGACATTATAAGCGGGATTGAGTTTTCTTATGACAACGCTTTTTACGGGGCGCCGATAGGGGTGGACGGGAAAGAGGGCGTGCCGTCGATTTTCGAGGAGAACCTGTTCGTCAACGACGAGGATATCGTTTACGGCAACGATATAGAAAGCGTTTCCGAATCCGAATATGAGGAAGCGGGGATAGCCGCGGACGGTTCTTTACCGGCGGTCGGTTTCGGCGTCGCCGCGCCGGAGGAATTCGCCGCTTTTGCCGCCGACGCCCCGGTGTTCGCCGCGCCGGAAACGGAGGAGCCGGAGATAAGCATAGAAGCGCTTGACGGGTTCGGGGACGCGGACATAGCGGACGACGGTTACGGCGACGCGCAGGAGGCTTTCGGGGAGGACTTCAACTTTTCGATGCCCGACGTGGGTATTTATACCAACAGGCATCCTTCGGGTTTCACCATGTTCGGCAAGAGAACCGACGTTCGCGACTGGCAGGATATGTTGGTGAAGATATGCGAAATTCTCATACTGAAAAGCCCTTACGTCGTCGCGCAGTTTGACAAATACCAAGACCTCAACCCCGCGAAACAAATGTATTTCAGTTACAGCGAAACCGACATCAAGCTGATGGGCAGAAGGCTGTCCAACGGCTTGTGGGTCGAAGTCAGCCGCACGCCCGACGACATCGTTATGCTGTGCAAAAAGCTGCTGGAACTTTGCGGTTATCCGAGGAACGAGCTGGAAATAGAATTCAGGGATTGAAGCCGGCGCAATCGTGATGCTGCCGCGAAGGGAGGGTGAGCGCGTGAAATTCGCAAGAACGGGGACGTATATAGGGATTGACTTCGGCACCACCAACACCGCCGTCGTAAGGATAAATTCGGGCGAAAACAGCACCGTCACGGAAACCCTCGGCGAAAGCGGGAACTCTCCGTTTGCGTCGATTATCGCCATCCCGAAGGAAGGCGGCAAGCTGGTCTTCGGAAGGGAAGTGCGGGAACGGCGGCTTGAACTCGCCGAAACCCACTATATCATCCCTTCGCTGAAAACCTATATCGGCTCGGACAGGGAGGTTATTTCGGGCAGGAACCGCTATTCGGGCGAGGACGTTACCTGCGCGTTTTTCAAGTACATAAAAAAGCATATACAAAAGAACTATAAAATCGACATCAAAGAAGCGGCGCTCGCCTTCCCCGTGGATTTTTCCGCCAAAGCGAGACGCTCGCTTAAGCGTGCCGCCGAAAAGGCGGGAATCCGTTTCATCGGTTTCGCGGGGGAATCCACGGCGGCGTACATCGCCAACCGCAATTCCGAAGAAGTGTACCGCGCCTACCGCCGCGTGATGGTGGTGGACTGGGGCGGCGGCACGCTTGACATAAGCGTGCTGGACTTAAAAGGCACGCGGGTGTACGAAAACTCGGTTTACGGCGAAAAGACGGGCGGCGACGACATAGACCGCGAAATCGCCTATCGAATGCACGCGCGTTTGGCTTCAAAACACGGGATTGACGTGGGCTTCGACGAAATGGACGCGGGCAACAGGGATAAGATGATTTCAATGTGCGAAAAGGCGAAAATCGGTTTTTCGTTCAGCGACGAGGACGCGGTCATAACGCTGCGGAAGTACGGGCCTTTCGGGGATACGCAGGTCGTGCTTTCATACGCGACGTTCAGGGACATAGTTATCCCAATAATAAAATCCCGCGCCCTGAAAGCAATCAGCAACGCCATGAAGCAGGCGGAAGTGTCGGCTTCGGGAATAGACGCCGTAATCATGGTGGGGGGCAGTTCGGGGTTGAAGCCGTTTGCCCACGCCGTCGCCAACATTTTCGGGAAGGAAAAAATCATACACCCCGAAAACGCGCAGTGGTCCGTCGCCGTGGGCGCGACGCTGCTCGCGGCGACGGAAGGCGAGTATTTCCTCAACGACGATTTGGGGGTTTTGCTGTCCGACGGAACGGTTTATCCCGTTTTCCGCAAAAACGCCGACCACGTCGGGAGCAAGACGGGGCCGATTAACTTTTCGCTTTGCGAGGACACGCAAAGCGCGCATTTCATTTTCACGAACAGGAACAACAGCGTCGTCTACGGCAAGCTGAACGTGAACGCGAAAGGCTTCTTGCAGGAAAATCTTCAGCTTGCCGCGCGGATTGACGAGGACCAAACGGCGTCGGTTTTCGTGCGGAACCGCTATATGGGCGAGGATTACAACAGAAAAATCGAAATCAACAAATTGAAGTTTTATTACGACCTGGCGGGGTTGCCGAACGAAACCCCGAGAGGGGAAGACTTCGATATGTAGCGAGGAGGTTCGTTTTCCATGGCGACCGCCGAAAAATCCAACATTACCGTAGCGTCCAACATCTACGCCCGAAAAGCGCAGACGCTTCAGGCTGACGACGCTTTCGTCAAAAGCGTGTACGGACACAGGGCTTTGAACATCTTAAAGTCGCGTTTTCCGAAAAGCTACGCCTCCCGCCTTACCCGCGTCCAAATCGAGGAAATGAAACAGAACGTCGTTTGCCGCATGGGAAAGGCGAAGGAACACGCCTACGGGAAAGCCCTCGCGAACGGTAAAATCGTCTGGTCGTGCCGCTGCGAAAACGCGGGGTGTTACGCTTACGAGCGTTGTATGAGCCTGCCGAACGCCTTACGGATTGAACGGGGCGCGGCAAGCGCGGAAAGTCCCGAACAGGACGAATACGGCTTTGATTACAATAAATGCAGCTTCGAGCCGCCCTCCCCCCCCGCGCGGAGCGCGGACGCGTTCGGGGGGAAAGCGCCCCCCGCGGAAAAAGGGTTCGGCGTGTTTCCGCACACGGCGGAAAAGCCCGCGTTCAACCCGAATATCCGCACCTTGATAGTATGCGCGAACGCGCAGGAAGCCGGGTATTTTTCGACCGTCCTTTACAAGGAAAGGATAAAGCACCGTTCCCTGTGTTCGGAAGGTTACACCCTGCACAGAAGGATTGCCGACGTCTTTTGGGATTATTGCGGCGAGGAGATAGAAAAAGAAGCGTTTCTCGACAGATACATGGTTCGCGTGGGCGGAACCGAAGAGCAGGCGTTGGAATTTTACCGCGCGTTGCATGAAATGTGCGGCGTCCCCGGAACCGACGCGCTTAAAGTGAGCGACCTCGCCGACGCGCTGAACGGGTGGTCCGGCGCGGTCAGCGAGCATATACTTAACATGGAAGACCCCGATTGCGCCGTGATTATCGCCGCCCCCGACAGCCCCGCGCCCGGCGGCAGCGATTTGGCGTTGGTCATGGAAGGGCTGAAGGTTTCGCCGCAATTCGTGAAGGAGCGTTTCGGCGCGCCCATCGCCGCCGTTATCAAGAAAGAAAAGTTTGCCGCGTGGCTGTTCGGGAAAAGCCAAAGCGGAAGGAGTTATCGCGTCGGTTCGGACAATTACGCGGGCGAGCGGAAACGCTGCCTCAACGTGGAGCTGGGTTTGCCGGGCGACGTCGACTGCAAAAATTTCCTCGCGGAGGAAACGGGCGACGCCATACGCTTGCAGCTTTATATAGCTGAAAAGGTGAAGGCGGGCGACGAGCTTACCGTGGAAAAAAACGCCGTTACGGGCGGGTACTCGTTTTTCCACGGGGGGAACGCGCTCGGCGGGTTCCCCGACGCGGCAATCCGCGAAATACGCGGGGTTGACGGGTTCCCGGAGGATTTTTGCGCGTTCGAGGGGTTTTATGTCAGAAATATCATCACCTGTATAGGCGACAGGGACGATTTGACGCTTCCCCCGCGTTTTCGGGATTCGCGGATTTGGCTGGGGCTGGAAATTACGGGCTACGCCAAGGTGAAAGTATAGCTTTCGGGTATGGTTTCCGCTTGCCGCCCGTCGGTTTTTTCCCGTCGGTTTTCGCCTGTCGCCTATTGACAAATCGTTTTTGCTTTGTTATAATACCCGTTGTAATCGTTTTGAATGATAAGGAACCGCGATATGGCAGCCATACTGACCGCACGGAATATATCAAAATGTTTCGCCGCGCCCGGCGCGTCCGTCGTCCGCGCGCTTTCGGGTGTCAACGCGGATATACAGGAAGGGCGTGTGGTGTGCTTCCGGGGGCGTTCCGGCTCGGGGAAGACCACGCTCATCAACATTCTGGGCGCGCTTGACACCCCGACGGAAGGCACCGTGACGTTCGGGGGGGAGGATATAACCGCCTTTTCCGAAGCGAAAAGGGACAGGCTCAGGCGTTACGAAATGGCGTTCGTTTTTCAGTCGGTCGCCCTGATAGGGAGCATGACCGCCTTCGAGAACGTGGAGCTGGCGATGCGGTTGGCGGGCGTTCCCGCCGCGCAGAGGGCGAAGCGCGTTTCGGAATGTTTGGCGCGCGTGGGGCTGGAAAGGCGTTCGGGGCATCGCCCCGCGGAGCTTTCGGGCGGGGAACAGCAAAGGGTGGCGATTGCCCGCGCCATTTGCCATAAGCCGAAGGTGATTTTCGCGGACGAACCGACCGCCGAACTGGATACGGTTACGGGGCTCGCGGTGATGAAGCTCTTTCGCGATTTGGCGGAGGAGGGCGGGCATACGATAGTTATGACGACGCACGACGAGGCGATGATGGAGTCGGCAGACGTCACATATACGCTTGAAGACGGCGAAATAACGTCAACCGGGGGATAACGATGCCGAAAAAAGTGTTGCTCGCGCCCCCCGAAAACGTTATGGTGCGGTGCGATAACCTCGTGAAGATATACAAAAAAAAAGGCGTTGAGGTAATGGCGCTGCAAGGGCTGGATTTAACCGTGAACAGGGGCGAGTTAATGGGGATTATCGGCTCGTCCGGCTCGGGGAAATCGACGCTTCTCAACGTGTTGGGCGGGTTGGACCGACCGACCGCCGGCTCGCTTTTCGTGGACGGTCGCGATATGCTGAAATTCAACGACGGCGAATTGACGCGGTATAAGCGCGAGGGTGTCGGTTTCGTTTGGCAGAACAGCGCGCGAAACCTGATTCCTTATCTGACCGCCGAGCAAAACGTGGAATTGCCGCTTTTGCTTTCGGGTTTCGGCGACAGGCGGCGGCGCGCGTCGGAGATGCTTGAAATGGTGGGGCTTTCCCACAAGAAGGGTTCGCTTCCGGGGCAGCTTTCGGGCGGGGAACAGCAGCGCGTGGCAATCGCGATTGCCTTGTCCGGCAACCCGAGGTTGCTTTTGGCGGACGAACCGACGGGTTCGGTGGACTCCAAAACGGCGAAAACCGTTTTGGAGGCGTTCAGAACCCTTAACAGAAAAACCGGCGTGACCGTTATAATCGTCACGCACGACGTAAATCTCTCAAAGGAGATTGACCGCGTCGTCGCAATCAGGGACGGCAAAACGTCCTCCGAGCTTATCCGCAAAAGGAGCCGCGAGGACGGCGCGGTTTCGTTGGAGGAGCTGGAGCGGCGGAGGGAAATTTCGTCGTCCGCGCCGCCCGACGCGCCGTCGCACGAGGAGTTAATCGTGCTTGACAGGGCGGGTCGCCTGCAAATCCCGAAGGAACATTTATCCTCGCTGGGAATAAAGGGTGGGGACAAAGTAAAAGTCGAGCTGGAACAAGACAGAATAGTCATACTGCCGGTCGAGCGTTGATTGCCGAAAAGGGGGATTTTCCTTATGAAATTGAGTGCTTCTAAAAGCATCTTCAAAAAAGCGGTCGCTTTGCTGTTGACGGGGACGGTGTTTGTAACGAACGCCTGCTTTTCGGTTTTCGCGCGCGAGGGGGAAGAAAGCGAAGGGCAAGCAAGCGCGGTTGGCGGCGTGAACGAAGGCATAATGGGCGGTTCGACGCGCTCGGACTTATACCAGTATTATTACGAGAAACACAAGAACGAACCGCGCCCCGAAGAAGAAATTTACATACAGGCGGTGGATTATGACGCGCTTTTGCCGGATTTGGATTTCGGGGAGCTTCCTCGGGTGGGGGTTCGCAATCACGAAGGCGTGAGCGACTGCCTTCTGTGGGAAAACGATTTGGGACGCGTGGAATACGTCTTTGACGTGAAAACCGCGGGAATGTACAACATGGAGTTTTATTACTACCCGATATCGGGGGGGAGCATTTCCGTTGACGTGGGGATTCTCATCGACGGGGAGTATCCTTTTTCGGCGGCGAAGAACATCGAGCTTGACCGCCTGTGGAAGAACGACGGGACTATCGGGAAGGACAAGAAAGACAACGAGATTTTACCCTTGCAGGTGGAGTACAGTTCCTGGATAGTCTATCCCGTGAAGGATAAAGAGGGGCTTTTCAACGAACCGTATTTCTTCTATTTCGATAAGGGCGAGCATACCCTTACGATTGACGGAATAAAAGTGAAGTCGGTATTCAAATCCATCTCGTTCAAGAATTATCCCGCGCTCACCCCTTACTCCGAGATTAAGCCGACGCAGGAACAGATAGACGCAACGCCGGCGCTTAACCCCATCGTGCCCAACGAAATCGGTTCAAACACCATACTGCTGGAAGGGCAGACCCCGTACTACAAGTCGTCTTCCGAGCTTGTCCCCACTTATGACAGAACCACGTATTTGGTCAGCCCGAGTCACCCCGTGAAAATGCGCTATAACACCATAGGCTCTAACGGCACTTGGGCGAAGTCGGGGCAGTCGGCGACTTGGGAATTTACCGTGCAAAGCAACGGGTGGTACAGGTTTTCCGCCAGGGTAAAGCAGAACATGATGAGGGGGTTTTACTCAAACCGCCGCGTCTTAATCGACGGGGAGGTTCCCTGTGAGGAATTCAATCTGCAACAGTTCAAATACAGCCCGAGATGGTACCGGCAGAGCTTCGTTGACGAAAACGGCGAGGACATATATCTGTACCTTGAAAGGGGCGTTCATTACATCACGCTGGAAGCGGTTCCCGGGGATATAGGCGAAACCATGCAAAGGTTGGAGGAAATCGTTTATACGCTCAACTATTATTACCGGCGTATACTGATGATAACGGGGCCGAACCCCGACGAGTTCAACCCTTATTACGTTGACAAGCAGATTCCGGAGCTTTTGACGACGTTTATGGATATAATCAGCCAGCTTTACGCCGAAAAGACGCGGGTGGAAAGGGCGTCCACGTCGGGGTCGGAGGCGTCCACGCTGGAAACGATGGCGGTTATTCTGCAACGCTGCGTGGACAAACCGGACCAAATCCCGATGATGCGGCGTACCCTTAAAGACAACATCTCCGCGCTTTCGGCGTGGATGAGGGAAAAAAGTTTTCAGCCCCTTGAACTGGATTATATCGAAGTCGCCACGGTTCACGAGAAATTCGGGCGGGCGAGGGCGTCCTTCTGGGAAGAGCTTTTGTTCGGGTGGAGGGCGTTCATAGGCTCGTTCTTCGAGGACTACACCAAACTGGACGACGGCAAGGGAATCAACGTGTGGGTCGGTTTGGGGCGCGACCAGGCGCTTTTGGTGAAAGAGCTTGTGGATAACGACTTTAACGTGAAGAACGAGGACACCCCCGTTACGATTAACCTTGTTCAGGGTTCGATTTTGGAGGCGACGTTGGCGGGCAAAGGACCGGAGGTGGCGCTTTTCGTAGGGGGCGACTTCCCCGTTCAGCTTGCCGCGAGGGGGCTGACGGTGGACTTGACGACGTTCCGCGATTACGAGGAGATAGTCAAGGCGCGGTTCACCGAACAGATACCCGTATTTTTCACCTATCAGGGCGGGGTTTACGGGTTGCCGATTTCGCAGGTTTTCCCCGTGATGTTCTACCGAACGGACGTTCTCGGCGACTTGGGGGTCAAGCCCCCGAAAACATGGGAGGATTTCGTAAAGGCGATAGCCGTTCTGAACCGCGCGTATCTTGAAATAGGGCTTCTGCCCCCGACGTCCAACCTGTCGAGTACGATTTTTGAGCCGGGCGAAACGTTTACCATGCTTCAGCTTCAGACAGGGCAGAATTTCTACACCGAAGACCTGACGAGGACGATGTTCGACACCGAGGAAAGCATCGACGCTTTCACGATGTGGACGAAATTCTATACCGTGTACCAGTTCGAGCAGACTTACGACCCGTTCACCCGTTTCAGAACGGGGGAAATGCCGATTGTAATACAGCCGTACACTTTCTATAACCAAATTTACGCCGCCGCCCCGGAATTAAAGGGTCTGTGGGATTTCACGAGCGTTCCCGGAACGATGCGAACGGACGAGAACGGCGACGAGTTTCTTGACTTCGCGGCTTCGAGCTCCTCGATGGGGGCGGTAATATTCAACAAGACGAAGGACAAAGCGGTGGCGTGGGAATTCTTAAAATGGTACACGTCGGACGAAATTCAAACGCGCTTCGGCAGGTCGATGGAGGCGTTGGTCGGACCCATCGGGCGTTTTGACACCGCGAACAAAAACGCGATAGGGAACCTTTCGTGGTCGGCGGTGGAGCTTAACAAACTTATCACGCAAAGAGACGCCTTGGTTGAAATACCGATGATTCCCGCCAACTATGCCGCCACGCGCCATATCAAGA
>JAIRWE010000104.1 GCA_031253365.1 Oscillospiraceae bacterium
TTGCCGCACCAACCGGACCCCGCGACGACCACGGTCTTCCCCGCCACGATTAAATTCGTCGTGCGGTTGATTCCGTCCCAAACCGACTGCCCCGTGCCGTAACGGTTATCGAACAAATGCTTGCAGTCCGCGTCGTTGACCAACGCCATCGGGAATTTCAGTTTGCCTTCCTTGTTCATGGCGATTAAGCGGATAATACCCGTTGTGGTTTCCTCGCAGCCGCCTATGACGTTTTCGAGCAATTCGGGGTACCGCGTGTGGATAAGGCTAACCAAATCGCCGCCGTCGTCGATTATGATGTTCGGGGCGGCTTCGATAACCTTTGACGTGTGCGCCCTGTATTCCGCGTCGGTAACGCCGTGTCGCGCGTAGACGTTCAGCCCCGCGCGCGCCAACGCCGCCGCCACGTCGTCCTGAACGGAAAGCGGGTTTGAACCCGTAATGTGCATTTCGGCGCCGCCCGCCGCGAATGTTTTGCATAAATACGCGGTTTTCGCTTCCAAGTGAACCGACAGCGCCACCCTCAACCCCGCGAAAGGCTTTTCTTTCTCGAACTCGGCTTTTATTCCGCGCAAAAGCGGCATATTCCTCTCCGCCCAGTTGATTTTGCGCTCCCCGCTCTCCCACAGATTTATATCGCGAATGTCGTACATTTCATTTGCCCTCCCGTAAAAGTCGCCCGCCGCTTATTATGCTGTTATGATACCACGGCGTCCCGCCTTTGTCAAGCGCCGCGACCGTTTTGAAGGACAGCCCGTTTTTTTCTTCGTTAAACAGCGAGGAGCTTTTTTCTGTGTTAGACCATTATTCGCGCCAATTTTCGATTTTCAGACCATCAATATTTTCAAAATCCTTGACATTATCGGTGACCAATACAGCCCCCGCCAACATAGACCACGCGGCAATTATAATGTCATTACTTCCCACGGTGAAGCCTTTTTTCTTCAATTCAATGTAAACATCAGCCGCTTTTTCCATAACGGATTTCTCTGAAAGTGCGATATAATGCTGTGAAACATCATATACAGCCCTAATTCTTTCAATTTTTGAATAGGCTTTTATATCGGAAAGCCCTCTTAAAACCTCATAATAAGCTATCGGCGATATTAAAATAACGTTATTCTCTTCTTTGCATCTTTTAATATTCCGAAAAACATTGGGATTATTGCGGAGCGATAAAATCAGCGTGCAGGCATCGAGAGAATACAGCATTAATTTTCCTCCAATCCCGAAAAGTCTAAATCTTCAGTATTATCATCGGTGCAATACCTCTCGATGAAGTCGTCGGGAATCGGTTCTTCGTCATTTTCCGGTGAAGCCGCGAATAAAAGCAAATCGGATATTGCCTTATTTTGTTTTTCAAGCGACCATTCTTCGACAGGTTTAATTAAAATTCCCTCACCGGTTTTAAATAAATCAATTTTCGATTTTAACGGGAAATCCGAAACAGATTTCGGAATAATAACCGCTCTTGAATTTCCGAAACGAGAAACAGTTGTCCTGCAAATTAAATCCATTTTGCTCACCTCTCTTGTGTATGACCGGTTATCGATGCTTTTTTCTATGTATTTTCCGCGCGGAAACGCATTAACATCACAAAAACCGCTTAACTTTAATCGTCAAGCGGTTTTGAACGGAAAGAGGGGGATTCGAACCCCCGGCGGGGTATTAGCCCGCACACGATTTCCAGTCGTGCGCCTTAGACCAGCTCAGCCATCTTTCCACGCGAACGAAAAAAGGGGGGTTAATCGACCGCAATCGTCGAGGTGACAGGATTTGAACCTGCGGCCTCTGCGTCCCGAACGCAGCGCTCTACCAAGCTGAGCCACACCTCGCTTTCGTGTTTGTCGTCGGGCGAACGCCGAAAAACGGCGAAAAAGGGTTTCGGAAACCGCCGTTACTTCGTCCAGCTGCACAGCTCTTCGTAAAGCCCCATGTACAGCCTCGCCGACCGCTTCCAGCTGAAATCGGCTTTCATCGCCCGCGCAACCAACGAATTCCAGCCCTTCCTGTCGCAATAATACCCGTAGGCGCGCTTAATCGCGTTAAGCATATCTTGCGCGTTGTACGTCAAAAACGTGAACCCCGTCCCCGTACCCGACTCGTCGCCGCAGTCCACGATTGAGTCTTTAAGTCCGCCCGTGGCGCGAACAATCGGAATGGTGCCGTACCTGAGGGAAATCATCTGCGCCAACCCGCAAGGCTCGCTCTTGCTCGGCATAAGGAACATATCCGCGCCCGCGTAGATTTTTTTCGCCAAATCGGGAATGTACCCGCAGGTAAAGCTGACCCTGCCGGGAAAACGCTGACTCGCCTCGTTGAAAAAGTTTTCATACACCGAATCGCCCGAACCGAGGACGACGACTTTATACCCCGCGCCGACAATATCGTCGAACACGTTTTTTATCAAATCAAACCCCTTGTGTTCCACCATGCGCGAGATTATCCCGAGAACGGGTTCCTCCCCGTCCTCCGGAAGCCCCGCCTCTTCAAGGAGCGCGGCTTTGCAGATTTTTTTGCCCGCCTTTTTCCCGGATGAGAAATTCGCGGCAATCGCGTCGTCCGTCGCGGGATTGTACAAATCCGTGTCAATCCCGTTAAGGAAACCGCAGGTTTTGTACCGTTTGCTCGCCAACGCGCGGTCAAGCCCGTGCGAAAACCACGGGTCGAGGATTTCCTCCGCGTAGGTGGGGGAAACGGTGGTGACTTTATCCGCCACCTCAATCGCGCCTTTCATAAAATTGACGTCGCCGTCATACTCGACCAACCTGCTTAAATGGCGCGGGATGCTAAGCACGTCCTCCAACAGGTCAAAGCCGTAATGCCCCTGATACTGTATGTTGTGAATGGTAAAAACATTCTTTATATCCCTCATATTATGCTGATAGCGGTAATAGATATTGTAGTATATGGGGATAAGCGCGCACTGCCAGTCGTTGGAATTGATAATGTCGGGGATATCGCCTATATGCTGAACGGTTTCCAGCACCGCGCGGGAAAAATAAGCGAAACGCTCGGCGTCGTCGTAATAACC
>JAIRWE010000033.1 GCA_031253365.1 Oscillospiraceae bacterium
TGAAAAACATAGGCACAATGCAGATACCCGGCATCGACGTTTTGTCATGCGTACCTGAAATGTACCTCAAAAGCTGGTATATGACGCCCAAGTACGTCAGTTCCGCCGCGAGAAACAACGGAAAAGACGTGGTGATGGTGGAATTCTGCCCTGTGGCGGACATGGACAGATTCAAAGCCGACGAATTTTCAAACGTGCTCGGCACCACTTCGCTGCTCTTCTTCGGCGGCGCGAACCGCTTCAAGCGCCTTTTTCACTTCGGCGTCGAATTTCTTTTTCATGTCCGCGTATGCCGATTTGGCGGCTTTGGCGTTCGCCGATTTCCCGTCCTTTCCGAGGTAGCTGACGGTATAGGTAAACGTGAAGTCGCCGATGGTGCCGTCGTTATAACCTATATAGTCGTAACTCACGCGAACGCTGTTCGGCGTGAACTTATCCACGAAGAACAGCTCCGGGTTATCCTGTATCGCCGCTCCGCACTTTTCGATAAGCGCGCTGCTTTCTTTCTTGATATTGTCAAGGTCTTTCTTGGTTTCGTAAGTTTTCGAGAGATATTCGCTCGGAATGGTTATCTTTTCGGGGAATTTCACCAACTCGGTCGCCAGATATTCTTCGAAGCTCAGTTTTGCCGCCGCCTTCGATTTGATTTCGGCGAACCCCGCCGGAACGACCGTCACGGTTATCACAACCGCGATGAACGCGCTTAACGCCGCTTTGAATTTTTTCATTTTGTTATTCTCCCTTTCGTTGAATTTTTTTATGACCGCGTCCATTATACCATATTTTTCCGAAAAACGGAAGTGTTTCGGGGAATTTTTTTCGCGCCACTTGACCGCAAACGCGCGCCGTGATATACTTGGAACATATCGGAGGTATCCGTCAACATTCCGGAGGTCGCCCATGAAAACAGTATTCCGTTGGTTCGGACCCGAAAACGACGCCGTTTCACTGAAACATATACGTCAGATTCCCGGTGTCAGCGGCGTGGTGGTGACGCTGCCGGGTTCCCCCGTCGGCGAGGTGTGGGAACCCGGGCAAATCGCGGCGCTCAAAAAAACCGTCGAGGACGGCGGGCTTGAAATGGAAGTGGTCGAAAGCGTGGAGATTCACGAGGACATAAAGCTCGGTCTGCCCACGCGCGACAGGTATCTGGAAAATTACGCGCAAACGCTGCGCAATCTCGCCGGGTTCGGGATAAAGGTCGTCTGTTACAATTTCATGCCCGTTTTCGACTGGACGCGCTCGGAGCTCGCTTACGAGTTGCCCGACGGTTCCGCCGTGCTTTATTACGACCAAAGCGAGATTGACAAGGTTACCGACCCGCGAAAAATGGCGTCGGACATGAAACGAAACTCAAACGGCGCGTATATGCCGGGGTGGGACGCGGGAAAGTCAGACCGGCTCATCGAGCTGTTCGACTTGTACAAAGGCGTGGGCGAGGAGGAGCTGTTCGGCAATTACGGATATTTTTTGAGGAAAATCATTCCCGTCGCCGAGGAATGCGGCATAAAAATGGCGGTTCACCCCGACGACCCGCCGTGGAGCATTTTCGGGCTGCCGAGGATAGTCAACAATCAAAAAAACATACAGCGGATTATGGAACTCGTCGACAGCGAATACAACGGCTTGACGCTTTGCACCGGCTCGCTCGGTTCCGACCCCGGCAACGACCTTCCTTCCGTTATCCGCCATTTCGGAAATCAGGGGCGAATCCACTTTGTCCACGCCAGGAACGTGAAAATCATCAAACCCGGGCTGTTCCATGAATCGGCGCATTTGTCAAGCGAGGGAAGCTATGATATGTACGAGGTTATGAAAGCGCTGTTCGACACGGGGTTCGACGGGTATATGCGCCCCGACCACGGCAGAATGATTTGGGGCGAGAAGGGGAGACCCGGCTACGGATTGTACGACCGCGCCCTCGGCGCCCAGTATCTCGGCGGATTATGGGAAGCGATACAAAAAGCGGGGAAAACACGATGAAATTAAGCCGCGACGATATTTTGACCAACCCCGAATGGGGGGAAAAGGGATATGTTCTCCCGAAGTTTGACATGGCGAAAACGGAAAAGGCGACCGTTTCGGAACCGCGGTGGCTGCATTTCGGCGCGGGGAATCTGTTTCGCGCGTTTCCCGCCGTCATACAGCAGGAATTGCTGGAACGCGGGTTGACCGACAAGGGGATAATCGTCTGCGAGGCGTTCGACGAGGGGATTATCGACGGCGTTTATACGCCCTTCGGCAACACGCACATCGTGGTTACGCTTAACGCGGACGGTTCCTCGCATAAGCGCGTCACGGCAAGCGTCGCCGAGGCGTTCGCCGCTTCGGCGAATTATGACAGGCTGAAAGAGATTTGCGTTTCCCCGGGGCTGGGTATCATCAGCTTCACCGTTACGGAAAAGGGTTATCAAAACCGCGCGATTACGGAGCTTGTCGCGAGGCTGTGCCGTGAAAGGTATGCTTCCGGGCGGCTCCCCGTCGCGCTTCTCAGCCTTGATAATTGCAGCAAAAACGGCGACGTCCTGAAAAACGCCGTTTTGGAGGCGGCAGAGGGGTTCAACGACGCGGGATTTATCGAATACCTGAACGAACCCGAAAAGGTGAGCTTCCCGTGGAGCATGATTGACAAAATAACGCCCCGCCCTTCCGAAAGCGTTCAGCGCGCGCTCCGCGAGGACGGGTTGCCGGAAAAGGACACCGAGATTATCAAGACCGCGGGCAATACGTTCGCCGCGTCGTTCGTGAACACGGAACCGACGCAGTATCTGGCAATAGAGGACAGGTTTCCGAACGGTCGCCCGCCCTTGGAGGAAGCCGGCGTGATTTTCTGCGACAGGGGAACGGTTCACAATATAGAGAGCATGAAAGTCCGCACGGCGTTGAACCCGTTGCACACGGCGATGTCGATATTCGCGCGGCTGCTCGGGTACGGGTATATTTACGAAGCCATGAAAGACGACCGTATCAAGCGGTTCATCACCCGTCTGGGATACGGGGAGCTGATGCCCGCGGCGGTCAATCCCGGCGTAATCGACCCGCTGAAATTTATGGACGAGGTAATTAACAAAAGGTTTCCGAACCCGTGTATTCCCGATACGCCGCAGAGGATTCTGTGCGACACCTCGCAGAAAATCCCCGTGCGCTTCGGCGAAACGCTCAAAGTCTACGCCGAAAAGGACAGGGCGGCTTTGTCCGGGCTTACGCTTGTTCCTTTTACGTTCGCGGGGTGGCTCAGGTATTTGAAGGGTACCGACGACAAAAACAGACCGATGGAGTTAAGCCCGGACCCGCTGTTGAACGAGCTTACCGGGGCGGTCGGGCGCGGGGAATTTAAGAACATTCTGGCGCGGGCGGATATATTCGGGATAGATTTATGCGAATACGGGCTTGCCGCGAAGGTCACGGAAATGTTCGGCGGGATGGCGCGCGAGGGCGCGGTCGGGGCGGCACTCGAAAAGTTTTCGGAGGATTAGCGGCGCGCGGCGCGTCAGAACGTCTTTTTCCTTACGATGTGTTTGGATATTTTTTTGACGAGGACTTCGTTTTTGAACGGCTTTATTATATAGTCGCAAACCCCCGAGCTTATCGCGTTTGAAAAGTGTTCGTCCGTCCCCATGGCGGTCAGGAAGATAATGGGGGTGGTCGCGTGTTCGCTTCGCGAGCGGATAACGGGAATCAGCTCCAGCCCGCTCATTACGGGCATTTTGTAGTCCAGCAAAAAAAGTTCGGGAACGACGTGGTCCAGAAGCATTTCCACCATGTCGGGCTTTGTGAGGGTGTATACTTTGTATATGTCGCCGAGTATGGAAGAAATGCTTTTAAGCATGAACGCCGTGTCGTCAACGGCGAGTATCTGCAATTTACGGTCGGCTTCCCGCTTGTCGAGCTGCGCCAAGGCGCCGTACAGGGGCTTTTTCAGCAAATCGGCGTAAGCGGGGTCAAAAGGTCCTTCCTCGCCGAGCAATGATTTTGAAATGTTTTGGACATTCGCGACGCGCTTGTAGAAAGCCGCCAAGTCTTTGGCGAATTTTTGGATGTCCCGCGCCGACGCGATGGCGCATAAAACATTGTCGAGCCTTTTCGTAAAGACGTTGCAGCCGACGTCCTCCAAATCCCTTCTCAGTTCAAAAAGGCGGTTCATGTCTCCCTCGTCGCTTCTTTTTTCGGCGATTCTGTTGAGGGAGTCCAGCGCTTCCAGTATATGCTCAAGAAGTTCCGAAATTTTTTTCAGATAGTCTTCCGCCGTTATTGAAATGTCTTTGGAAGCGATTTTCCGAACGTCCAAATCACTTATCCGCATAAGGTTCGGCAAATAAAACCTGCTGTGACTTTGTTCCATGCCCGCAATCTCCTTTTTGTTATAGGTCTATTCTTTCGTTTCCCCGCCCGTTAAAGAATCCATAATATGCGCGGCGCCCTCATAATCCATCATCATGACCGCGTCTTTGATATGCTCGGCTTCCTCGGCTAACGCCCCGCTCAGTTCCAGCGCGTCAAGCTCTTCCATTTCTTTGTCGATAACCGCGAAGTCCGTTTCTGCGAAAGCGGATTTCAGCCGTTTGAAAATTTCGGGCAGCCGGGGCGGTATTTCAAGCGTATTCTCCCCGGCGTTTTTAACCGCGAAGGCGTCTTTTATCCCGTCGCGCAAAATCTCTAAGTTCGCGAGGAAGTCCGGCAGACGTTCCCCGCAAAAGGCGGCGTCTTCTTTTTCCGCCGCTTTCTCAAGCTGCAAGGCGCGTTCCGAAAGCCCCACCGCCCCTATGCCGGCCAACGCGCTCTTCATGCTGTGCGCCAGCACCTCAAAATTGTGCAGGTCGGCGTCTTCAAGGAACCCGCCGAGTTTTTTAAGGCATTTGTCAATTTCAACGACCATGAGTTTCAGCGACGTTTCGTAAATATCCCGCTGCCCCGAAGCCCTGTCCAGCCCGGTACTTACGGAGAGTATCCCGACTTTTTCTATTATCTTGATTTTATCCCAGAATTCCTTATCCTCGTCGCTGATTTCCGGCTCGTCGTCGGTTGCTTTGTCGACGGGCGGTTTAATCTTCTTCACGGACGGTATCCAGTCGTCCAAAATCTTGAAGAACTTCGACTTCTCAATCGGCTTGGTCAGAACGTCGTTCATTCCCGCTTCCAGGAACGTGTCCCTCATGCTGACGACGGCGTTCGCGGTAAGCGCGACGATGGGGTCTTTTATCCCCATGCCGCGAATAATTCTGGTAGCTTCCGCGCCGTCCACCCCCGGCATCATGTGGTCCATGAAAATGAGGTCGTATTGGTCCTGCATAACCATTTCAACCGCCTGTCTGCCGGATATGGCGGTGTCGGCTTTTATTTGGCACAGCCGAAGCAGCCCGCGCGCCACGTTAAGGTTGACGGTGTTGTCGTCGACCACCAACACCTTCGCGGTGGGCGCGCAGATGGGGTGCATCTCGTTATTTTCGACAATTTGGGCTTCGTCGCCCAAAATCTTCGGAATAATTATACGGAATGTGCTGCCCTGACCGTACACGCTTTCCAGCGTAATGCTGCCGTCCATCGCCTCTACCAGGCTTTTGGTGATGGAAAGCCCCAGCCCCGTCCCCGTTTTCGTGCGGTTTTTTCGCGCGTCCGCCTGGGTAAAGGCGTCGAACAGCTTTTCAACGTCTTCTTCCTTTATGCCTATGCCGGTATCGCCCACGGAAAACGACACATTGTCGTCGTCCACGCTTATGGTGAAGGATACCCGCCCCTCGTCGGTGAATTTTACGGCGTTGCCCAACACGTTCAAAAGCACCTGCCGAAGCCGCGTGTCGTCCCCGTACAGGCAGGCGGGCAGCTCGCCCTGCGTTTTGTATTCATACCCTATGTCCTTGCTTTGCGCCAAAAGGCTCACCATGGAACTGATATTGTCTATAAACCCTATAAAATTGTAATGAACGGGGTTCAGGCTGAGTTTGCCCGCCTGTATTTTGGAAACGTCCAGAATGTCGTTTATCAATTCCAAGAGCGCGGTGGCGGACACCTTGATGTCCTCGGCGTATGTCCGCTGTTCGTCGCCGAGGTCTTCGGCAAGCAAAAGCTCGGACATTCCTATTACGGCGTTCATCGGCGTGCGTATTTCGTGCGACATATTCGCCAAAAACTGGGATTTAATCTCAGACGCGACCTGCGCCGCCTCCGTTTGAATTTCCAAAAGGCGGCTTCTTTCCTCGCTTTCAATCATCTTTTTCCAGTTGGCTTTCTCCTCGCGCAAGTCCCTGGAATAGCCGAGGCAATGGTACGAGTTCTTCCACCTTATGCGCACCAGCGTCGCCTGCACGGGAAGAAGCTCGCCGTCGGGGGTCTGGAAGCTCCATTCAAATTTTTGTTTGAAACCGTTTTCAAACACCTCGCGAATAAATTTTTCCTGCAAATCCGCGCTTCTCACGCCGTTGGGCTGATATTCGGGGACTATATCGGCGACCTTGCGGAGAAATTCGGCTTTATCGGAAAACCCGAAGACATTCAGGGCTTCCTGATTGCAGTCGGTGATGACTCCGTTGCTGTTGTGCAGGAAACAAATCAGCGGGTTGGTGTTAAGCATAATCCTGTTGAGCTTGTCGGCCTCGCGCGAGCGGTTCGTTTCCTCGTTGCGGATAAAGGCGTTGGCGATTAAATCCCCGGCGGAACGCAAAATCATTTCCTCGTCCGTCGAAAAAGTCCTCTCGTCGTGGCAGTTGTCAAAGCCGGTGAACCCCCAAAATCTGTTCCTTAAAAATATCGGCACCACCAAAATTGACAGGATTCCCTGCGGGGACAGGGCTTCCTTTTCTTTTTCGGACATTTCGCGGACGATGCCGTTGATGCTGTACCCCTGCGAAAGGGTTTCCTCCCATCCGGGGACGATGTCGGAATAAAGCGTTTCCTTGGCGATTTCGTTTTCGCTTTGCGGTTCGGCGCCCTCCGACCATTCATACACCTGCGAACAGTAAAGCAGACCGTTCTTGACAAAATTCTTCCAGATATAAACGCGATCGGCGCCCGCGGTTTCGGCTATAATGCCCATGGAATTCATCAAGTCGCCCTCAAAGCTGTCGGTATCCGTGTGGAGCATAATCGCGGAAACGTGGTTGAGCGCGCGCATAAGCTCCGTCTGCCGCTCAATTTCGCCCATCATCTGTTCATGCTCGCGCATATCGCGGGTATATCCGATTACGATATGACCGCTCTCGTATTCGACGCGAACGAGGGTGACCTCGGAGGGGATAAGCACGCCGCTGTCGGGTACGCGGTGCATCCATTCAAAAACGCAGCGACCTTGGGCGAACGCTTTCTTTATAAACATTTGCGCCGTTTCGTCCGAACGCTGACCGTTCGGCTGCAATTCGGGCGAACACTCGAAAAACCTGTCCATGAACTCCCGCTTGTTTTTGAACTCGTACATCTTCACGGCGGCTTCGTTACAGTCCGTGATGTTCAAGTTTTTATCCCATATTTGGCAGCACAGCGGCAGCGTGTCAAGCATGAGCCTTACGCGTTCGCTCGCCTCGCGGTTTTTAACGGATTTATCGTAGCGGTTCACGGTGTGAACCATCATAAGGCTCGCGGAACGGAGCATATCCGTTTCCCCCTCGGTGAACGCGCGTTCGCGGTCGGCGTCGGCGAACAGCACGAAGCCCCATACGACGCCGTCGATAATTACGGGCGAAACGAAAACGGACGCGCAGCCGAACGATTCAAGCGTTTCGGCTTCGGGGAACAGCCGCGCCGGTCCGTTGATGATTTTCCCCTTCTTAAACAGCTTTTCCCATCTGGGCGCGAGCCGCTCATACGGAATGTCGTCGAGAGCTTCCAAGGGCTTCGTGGTTCCGCCGGACGCCCTGTCCCAACGATAAATTTGGGAAATGCGCGCTCCGTCGGGTTTCTCGAAGTTGCGCCAAACGGAAAGTTTGTCGATTTGCGCCGTATCGGCGATAATTTCCACGCCGACCGTCAGCGCGTCCGAAAAATTCTCTTCCCACTGCGACAGGAGGACAATCGCCATCTCGTTCAGCGTGTTTATCATCTTCTCGTGGCGTTTCAACTCCGCTTCCGTTTCCACGCGCTTTGACATTTCCGCGCCGACCCTTTGCTTCATCTCCACGATGGAACGCTCCAAAACCGTGAACTCGTCCCCGAAAAGCAGCTCCCGCGTGATAAGCGACTCGTCCGGGTGTTCCCCGTTTGAGTCTTCTTCGGACAAAAACCGCCCCGCCTTCTTTGTCAGCAGGTTAATGGGGGAATTAACTATCCTTCGCGTGATGTAAATGCTTACCGTGACGGTTACTGTGAAAAGCGTCGCCGCCAGAAAGCCGATTAAGGCAAAAGCGGAATTGCGCTCGCTTATGATTTGCGCCATCGAAACGTCCACGCCCGCGTACCCGGCGACGCTTCCGTCGGCGCGCGTGATAGGCTCGTAAACGGTGAGCAGCCGCCCGAACACGCCGTCGGCGACTTTGTGTTCGACGCGCTCGCCGTGGAAAAGCGCCCCGGTATACTTGTCGTCAAGCTCGACTTCAAGCTCTTCCCACGTGATATGTTCGTTCAGCCCGACATAACCCTCGTCGTCTTCGTCGGAAGCGTCGAAAACGAATATCTGACCGTTTTCGGTCATTCGCGTGACATAAACGAAGAGCAGCTGATGGTCGTCCCTGACGATACGCAGGAAATCAAGCGTTTCGTAGTATTTTTCGTCTTTTTCAAAGCCCGGTGAAAGGTACCTGTCAATATCCTCGCCTTTTATCACGTGCGAAATTGTTTTCGCCACCGACTCGCCCATTCTCACGTGTTCCATTTCTATGCGCCTGTCATAATCGTAAATCAAAACGACTACCACAAGGACGCTCAGCAAAAGCGACGCCAGCGCGGTGGGCGCCAGCAGACGGAATTGCAGCGATTTCCCGAACGGGACGAGACCGTTTTCGTTATCTGCGGATTTATTCGTGTTTTTCATGTTCCCAACCTTATATAAACATACTGCCTGCGAAATATTTTACCATATTGTTCTCGATTTGTAAAGTGTAT
>JAIRWE010000161.1 GCA_031253365.1 Oscillospiraceae bacterium
CGGTTTTGTGTTATACTTTAATTGTCCCATTTTGAGTTCAACCTCCTGATAGTTTTTTTGTCAAAAACATTATATCAGGTTCGTTCCCGAAATGGGACCTTTTTCGGCGTTCTTGGACAATTAAAGTTTCAATTCAGCTTGACAAATCCCGGTGTGTGTGATACAGTTAAGGACGGCAAGTTTTACAGACGCCGTTTATTCGACATGAGGAGAAACCGCCACCATGAAAAAAACATACGTGCTGCTGGCGATGATTATTCTGCTGACCGCCTGTGAGCCGTCAACAAAAACAGGCTCGGATTCAAAACCTGAGCAAAGTTCCGCGAAAAGTTCGGACGTTGAAAGCGGCGATGTTTCCGGCGGCGAAGACACCGCCTCCGAAAGCGGCGACATTTCCGGCGGCGAAGACACCGCCTCCGAAAGCGGCGACGAGGATTTCCCGTCCCCTTTCCCCGAATACGACCCGGAAAGCCGCACTTATAAGCTGTATGAAGCTGTCGCGGCCGGCGTTGAATTTCCCGTATTTATGCAGCCCGTCATGGAAGATATGCTGCCCGTTTATATCGGCGACCCGTCCAATGTCAACGAGTATTGCGTTTACGCGAACGCAATCAGCGTGGGCGTTACCGAAGTCATAATAGCCGAAGCTAAGGACGATAAAATCGACGAGGTGGAGCAGGCGGTTATGAAAAGGCTCGCCGATATAAAGGAGAACGCGGCGTTCTACCCGGGGGAGGTGGGCGAAGCGGCGGCGGCGCTCGCGGGAAAAAAAGGCAATATAGTTTACATGATATGCCATATTGACGCGGTTAAGGCGCAGCAGATTTTGCTTGAAAACATACCTTCCTGAAAGGGTGACTGCCAATGAAAAACATAGGGCTTGACGTAGGCTCTACCACGGTGAAAATCGCGGCTTTGGACGAAAATAACGGCATTATATACAAAAAGTATCAAAGGCACTATTCCGATATAAGGAAAACGCTCGCGGAGGTGCTGGGCGACTGCGTGAATTCGCTGGAAGACGAAACCGTTCGTATTGCCGTAACGGGTTCGGGCGGTATCAACGCCGCGAAATGGCTGGATATTCCGTTCGTGCAGGAAGTCGGCGCGGGGGCTACGGCGGTTCAGGCGTTAATCCCCGAAACCGACGTAGCTATTGAGTTAGGCGGCGAAGACGCGAAGATTACATATTTCACGGGCGGTCTGGAACAGCGCATGAACGGCACCTGCGCCGGCGGAACCGGAGCTTTCATCGACCAAATGGCGGCTTTGCTGAACACCGACATCGCGGGGCTTAACGAAATGGCGAAGGATTACGGGACGATTTATCCCATTGCCTCGCGTTGCGGCGTTTTCGCGAAAAGCGACATACAGCCGCTTTTGAACGACGGCGCGAGAAAATCGGATATTGCCGCCTCGATTTATCAGTCGGTTGTAAACCAAACCATAAGCGGGCTGGCCTGCGGAAAGCCCATTCGCGGGAACGTGGCGTTTTTGGGCGGACCGTTGCATTATTTATCGGAACTGCGCAAACGCTTCATCGAAACGCTGAATTTGAAACCGGAAAACATCATATTCCCCGAAAACGCCAACCTTTTCGTGGCGATGGGCGCGGCGTTGTCCGAAAACACGGGGGAAACGGCGTTGGCGCGTCTGCGGGAAAAAATAGCGGCTTTGTCCTCCATAGTCGTACACGAGGTGGAGCGTTTACAGCCGCTGTTCGCTGACGACGCGGAAAAAGCCGAATTTCTTAATCGGCATAAGCGCGATATTATTCCGGAAGCCGATTTGTCAAAACACGTCGGCGCCTGCTACCTCGGCGCGGATATGGGCAGCACCACGACAAAAGCCGTCTTGATTAACGGCAAGCGCGAAATTCTCTATACGTATTACGGCAATAACATGGGCGACCCGCTGAAATCCGTGATAAACATATTGAGGGATATATACTCAAAGCTACCCAAGGACGCGTACATAGCCAAGGCGACCTCGACGGGGTACGGCGAGCGTCTGGTAATGGCGGCGTTGGGCGTCGATTTCGGCGAAATTGAAACTATGGCGCATTACAAAGCGGCGGAAATGGTTTTGCCGGGGGTGGAGTTTATTCTCGACATAGGCGGGCAGGACATGAAATGTATGCGCGTCAAAAACGGCGAAATAGAGTCCATCTTGCTTAACGAAGCCTGTTCGTCGGGTTGCGGTTCGTTTATTGAGAATTTCGCGAACGCGCTCGGAATGAACTCCTCGGAATTCTCAGAAATAGGGCTTACCGCCGAAAATCCCGTCGATTTGGGTTCGCGCTGCACCGTGTTTATGAACTCCCGCGTCAAGCAAGCGCAGAAGGAGGGGGCGAGCGTCGCCGATATTTCCGCAGGTTTGAGCTATTCCGTGGTTAAAAACGCGCTGTTCAAGGTAATAAAAATTCGCGAACCGGAGGCCATGGGCGACAAAATCATCGTTCAGGGCGGGACGTTCCTGAATCAGTCGGTACTGCGCGCTTTTGAGCTGACCTGCGGGCGGAACGTGGTTCGCCCCGACAAGGCGGGGCTTATGGGCGCATACGGCGGCGCGTTAATCGCGCTGGAACGCGACGACGGCAAAGGTTCGACAATCGCGAGCGCCGAAAGGCTTGAAAAGTTCGATATCAAGAAATCGACGGCGCGCTGCGGGAAATGCCCGAATAACTGCCTTTTAACCATAAGCAGATTCGACGACGGGAGAAAGTTCATCACAAACAACCGATGTGAAATCGGCGTCGGCTTAAACGGGAAAAAATCCGACCTCCCCAATCTGTACGATTACAAATACAACCGCCTGTTCAATTACGAATCGTTGCCGGAGGAAGAAGCGAAGCGCGGAACGGTCGGAATTCCCCGCGTTCTGGGGCTGTACGAAAATTATCCGTTTTGGCACGCTTTTTTTACCGAGCTGGGTTATTCCGTCAAGCTGTCGCCCAAATCCTCGCGTGAAATCTACGACCACGGAATTGAAACCATGCCGTCCGAATCGGTGTGTTATCCCGCCAAACTTGCCCACGGTCATGTTATGTCGCTGATTGACGACGGCGTAAAATTTATTTTTTATCCCTGCCTTACTTACGAAACCGACGAGGGTCACGGGGGCGACAACCATTATAACTGCCCCGTCGTGGCGACTTACAGCGAAGTAATAAAAAATTCGATTCCCGAACTGCGCGAGCATAAAATAGAATTTATGAATCCTTTTCTGCCGATTTATGAACCCGAAAGAATGGCGGAGAGACTCGTTGAGGAATTCTTTGATTTGGGTATAAGCGGGGAGGAAATCGGTCGCGCGCTCGCTCTGGCTTACGAGCAGGACGCGCGCTTTAAGGCGGATATTCGCAAAAAGGGGGAGGAAACGCTTAAAAAGCTGGAAGAAACGGGCGGCAAAGGAATAGTTTTGGCGGGGCGTCCCTATCACGTAGACCCGGAAATCAACCACGGTATTCCCGAGATGGTGAACGGCTACGGCTTCGCGGTATTAACGGAGGACAGCGTGGCGCATCTCGCGAAAATCACGCGGCCCATAAGGAGCGTCGACCAATGGATGTACCACACGCGGCTTTACGCGGCGGCGACCCTTACGGCGAAAAAGCCTTATCTTGAGCTTGTTCAGCTTAACTCGTTCGGGTGCGGTCTTGACGCGGTAACGACCGACCAGGTGGAGGAAATTCTTCGGGAATGCGGCAGGCTTTACACGCTTTTGAAAATCGACGAGGTGAACAACTTGGGCGCGGCGAGGATACGTCTGCGTTCGCTGATTTCCGTGGCGGAAGACAGGCGCAGGAAAGGTTTCGCCGGGACGGGGGAGTGCAAGCCGTTTGAAAGGCACCCGCTGTTCACCAAAAAAATGAGGAAATCCCATACGGTTTTGGCTCCCCAGTTATCGCCCATTCACTTTGAGTTTTTGGAGCCGGCGTTCAAATATTCCGGGGTGAACCTCGTTATCATTAAGGATTATTCAAAACAAGTCGTGGAGGAAGGTCTGAAATACGTCAACAACGACGCTTGCTACCCCGCCATTCTCACAATCGGGCAGCTTATGCACGCGGTTCGCGGCGGGAAATACGACCTTGACAACACTTCGCTTTTGATTACCCAGACGGGCGGCGCGTGCAGGGCGACGAATTATATAGGGATGCTCAAAAAGGCGATGGCGGACGCGGGTTACAAAAAACTGCCGCTGATTTCGCTGAATATAGTCGGAATGGAGAAAAATCCCGGCTTCAAATTAACGCCGTTTCTCTTAATGAGAGCCGCCGTCGCGTTGATTTACGGCGATGTTTTGAGCCGTTGCCTTTATCGCGTCAGACCCTATGAACTCGAAAAAGGCAGCGCGAATAAACTGTACGAAAAATGGAACGAATTCCTTAAAACCGAGATGAAATCGCTCAGCCGGGGGCGCTTTAAGAGAAACGTGAGGAATTTGGTCGAGGATTTTAATAATCTCCCCGTTTTCGAGACCGAAAAGCCGCGCGTAGGCGTGGTGGGGGAAGTTCTCGTGAAATTTCATCCCGCCGCCAACAATTTCGTCGTGGACTTAATCGAGCGGGAAGGGGCGGAAGCCGTCGTCCCCGATTTTCTCAGCTTTTTGGGGTTTATGTGCGACCACGCCAATTCCCGCCACGAATTTCTGACGGTATCAAAAAAGCGGTGGTTTTTAAGCAACAGGGTCATTGACCTTTTCGAGTATTTGCAAAAACCGGTGGCGGAAGCGATTGAGGGAACAAAGTTCGGGCATCATGTGCGTTTCAGGGATTTGCGGAAGTTGGTGGACGGCATTGTTTCAACCGGCAACATAGCGGGCGAAGGCTGGTTCCTGACGGCGGAAATGGTGGAGCTTATACAAGGCGGGGTAAACAACATAATATGTATGCAGCCGTTCGCGTGTTTGCCCAACCATATCGTGGGGAAAGGGATTATCGGCGAGTTAAAACGCCGCAATCCGCAGTCTAACATCGTCGCGGTGGATTACGACCCCGGAGCGAGCGAGGTCAATCAGCTTAACAGGATAAGGCTTATGCTGGTACAGGCGGTCAAGAATATGAGCGTTTAGGCAGTCTCCGAAAACTTTTTTCGGAGGTTGCCTAAAAAAAAAAAAAAAAAAAGAAAAAAAAAAAAAAAAAAAAAAAAAAAAAAACAAAAAATTTAATAAAATTCCAATACAAAATAATAAAAAAA
>JAIRWE010000015.1 GCA_031253365.1 Oscillospiraceae bacterium
ACAACTTCTCCAAACTCGGTTGAAAAAATAATCCTTACTTTTTCAACCCGTACTTCGGACTTATTGTATCAGCTTTTTGAGGCTCTTGCGAGGTCATGGGTTATTTGACGGTTACAAAACATTATATCAGGTTCGTTCCCGAAATGGGACCTTTTTCGGCGCTCTTGGACAATTAAAGTTTCAATTCAGCTTCGGCATAAAACGCTTGACAAATCATAACAAAAAAGGTACAATGGGAGAAAACGGGAAGAGAGGGAATTTTCATGCAACGGCGCGATAAAATAAACTATTATCTTGATATAGCATGGACCGTCAGCGAGCGCGGAACCTGCCTGCGCAGGAATTTCGGCGCGATTATCGTCAACAACGATGAAATTATTTCGACAGGCTTCAACGGCGCACCGCGAGGGCGGGAAAACTGTTGCGACCGCGATTTGTGCCTTCGGGAAAAGATGAACATTCCGAAAGGGCAGCGAATGGAGATTTGCCGCTCCGTTCACGCGGAGGCGAACTGCATAATTTCCGCGTCGCGGCGCGATATGTTGGGTGCGACGCTGTATCTGTCCTGCCGCGATGGAAACACCGGGGAAATCGACGGAAACGTGGAACCCTGTTCAATGTGCAAGCGTTTGATTATCAATTCCGGGATTTCCGCGGTGATTATACGTTCCACCAAGGACGAATACAAAACCACGCTTGTCGAAAAGTGGATTGAAAACGATGACACGATAGCCAGCGAAGGATATTGAAATTGTTCTTTGTCAGAACAATAGACGAACAAATCCGCGCTTTGTTCACATAATATGGTGTATATGAACATTATTCGTCACAAAAGAAAATATGGGGGGACGGTATGAAACTGATATTCGCGATTATCAACAACGACGATTCCCATTCGGTATCGACGGCGCTTATGCAAAACGGCTTCTCAACCACGAAGCTGGCCTCCACGGGCGGTTTTCTCATGTCGGGGAACACCACGTTTTTACTGTGCGCCGACGACACGCGGGTGGATGAAATCATTGACATTATCAAGGAACATTCACGCAAGAGGAAACAGTTCGTGCCGAGCGCGGCGTCTTACGGCGTGGGGAGTTACACCAGTTTTCCCGTTGAGGTAAGCGTGGGGGGCGCGACCATCTTCGTGAGCGATATAGAGCGTTTCGAGAAAGTATAAAGGGTATGGCGGATAATTTTGCGGCGCGTTTGCGCCCGTTATATGAAACGGGGAAATTTCCGCACGCTTTGCTGTTCGCTGGGGACGGGGCGCTTGGGGAAGCGGCGGACTACGCGGTTAAGCTGTATTTGTGCGAAAACGAAGATAAGCCCTGCGGTTCCGGCGATGTTTGCCGTTCCTGCGACATGATAAATCGCGGGATTCACCCGGACGCGGTCAGGGTCAAAGACGAGATGCCCGACGGTTCGTATAAAATCAAACCTTTGCGCGGGCTTATCGATTCGGGGAGTCTGCGTCCCCGCGGGGATGTTCGCGTGTATGTGTTCGAGGCGGTTGACGAAATGAGCGAGCAGTGTCAGAACACGCTTTTGAAGTTCATTGAGGAACCCGCCGAATATAACCGCTTCATTTTTTCCGCCGAAAACGTTTCGCGGGTTTTGCCCACGGTTTTGTCAAGAACGGTGAGGATTTTTGTCGCGCGCGACGAACGCGCCGCTTCCCCGGAAAACGCGCAAGTCAGTGAAATCGTCGGGGCGATTGCCTTTGCGCTTGCCCGTAAAAGCGAATACGAAACGCTCGTCGCGTTCAGCCGCGCAAAGGACAGGCAGCTTTTCGCGGATGTGTTGAAGGCGCTTTTGGAGAAGTTGCGGAGCGTCATGGTTTCGGATTCCGTCAGCGCGAAAAGCGCGGTCGCGTCGGCGGATATTGTCTATAAGTATATAAAGCGCGCGGAAGTCAATCCCAATATGGCGATAGCGACGACTTCCTGCGCCCTGGAAATTTATGCGGCGTATACGGCGGTTCGGGCTTGATTTGCCGAAGACCGACCGTTTGTCGCCGTAACGAAACGGGAGTTACAATGGAAATAATCGGGGTAAGGTTCAAGGACGTAGGGAAGGTATACTACTTTTCCCCCAACGGAAAGAAAATCAATCAGGGGGCGAATGTTATCGTCGAAACGGCGCGCGGTGTCGAAATGGGCGACGTTGTTATTTCAAACAAGGAAGTTTCGGAAAGCGATATTGTGCATCCGCTCAAGTCCATCATCAGAGTAGCCGACGAAAACGACTTGATAACCGCCGAGAAAAATCACGAACGCGAAAAGGACATAATGGAGGTTTTCACCAAGAAAATAGGGGAGCATAATCTGTCCATGAAGCCTATCGGGATAGACTGCACTTTCGACGGGGGCAAAATTTTATTTTATTTCACCGCCGAAAGCAGGGTGGATTTCCGCGAGCTTGTCAAGGATTTGGCGGGAATTTACCGCACGAGGATAGAGCTTAGGCAAATCGGCGTGCGCGACGAGGCGAAGATGTTGGGCGGACTCGGAATATGCGGACGGGAATTTTGCTGTTCGAGGTTTTTGGGGGAATTTCAGCCCGTTTCAATCAAAATGGCGAAGGAGCAGTCGCTTTCCCTGAACCCCGCAAAAATCTCCGGCACTTGCGGACGGCTGATGTGCTGCCTTAAATACGAACAAAACAGCTATGAGGACTTGCTGAAAATTACCCCCAAAGCGGGCGCGTATGTGGAAACGGCAGAGGGCAGGGGAGTGGTGGAGGAAGCGAATATTCTCACGGGAATGTTGAAAGTCAAACTTGAAAAGAATCAAGACGTTCCGTCGATTATCGTAAACAAAAACGACGTGAAGCTGTTGAAAGACGCGCAAATAAAGGTCAACCGCGAGGAAATGGTCGCGTTCAAGGAATTGGAATGACGCGGAACCGCGAAAATGGTTATTTTTTGCGTTTCAGCATATAAATCGCCGCGATTCCCGCCTTGAAATTAAGTATGGCGGTCACCGCAAACCCTGCCGAAAGGCTTGTGTAGAAAAGCGTTACGTCTTTGACAAAAATCACGATAACGCCCATTGCCGTTACCACCGACATATTCACGATGATTTTCGGGAGCTTCAAATCCATAAGCACGATTTTTCGGCTGTCAACGGCGCGTATGGTGAAGATTATGACATAGCTTATCACCGTGGCAAGCGCCGCGCCTTGGATTCCCATTACCGGGATAAGCAAAAGGTTGAGCGCTATGTTCGCCGTCGCGCCGCTGAACGCCGTCAGCATGGAGCGGACGGTTTTTTTCGACGCCACGTAAACGCTTCCCATGAACGTCGAAAAACAGGCGAACACCACGGCGATTACCAAAAGCGGCGAATATTCGTACACCCCCGCGAAATCCTCCGAAGTCATCAAGTCAAGCGCCGGTCTGATTAAAAGCAGCATACCGGCAGCCATTATGTATACGGCGGACTGAAAAATATTAAAGACATTCGTGTAAAACTGCGATATGGTGCGCGAATTCTTTTCGGTAATCGCCGACATATTCCAAGCCTGCGAAAATATAAGCGAAATTAAAATGATTATGTTGGGAATACGGTAAGCCGCCTTATAAAGCCCGGTATAGTGTTTTCCGAGTATTTCGGCTATGATGAACCCGTCGGAAGCGTTTGTCACCCACCACATAATCGCGGTGGGGATAAGCGGCAAACTGAACTTGAACATCAGGCGTCTCAGTTGCTTGTCCAATCCCCAAATGCGGAAATATCTTTTCAAATCCGCCATATAAAACAAGAAGGCAATCGACGCCGCGTCCGCAACCACCACCGACAGCACGTATCCGGTTACCCCCATTTTGAATCCGAGCATGAATATGAGATTGAATATGATATTTACCACGGTGGTGAACATCCCGTCCAGCGCGAACAGCCTTACATACCCCGCCGAACGCGCAAACAGCGCGCAACAGCTTTTTATGCTGCCGGTAAAGACGTATAAATATATCAGCAGGACGTAGTCTTTGAGCAAGTCGATTAGGGTCAGGGCGGGAGCCACCGCCGCGAACATCAGCACGCCTATGACGGTTGTGAGAAGCCCTATCGAAAATACCTGCGATTTATCGTATTTCTTATCCAGCCCGAACCGCACGACGGAATCGTTCACGGAAAGGGTGACAATCGCCATGATTATGACGCTCGCGTCAACGATAATACCCACCGCGCCGTAACCGTCCGTACCCAATTCCCCGGTATAAAACCTCATCATGATGTAAACAAGGAATTTTGAGCTGAACTGTCCCGCCGCGAGTATCATTGTATTTGAAGCGAGTTTTTTATACCTGTCCATTTGTTTCCTCAAGGGGATTTTCACGTATGTCCGAACGCAAATCCTCCCCGAATTTGCTTAAAAGCGCGGAACATTCGGATTCGAGAATGCCGCCCCTAACCATGGGTTTATACCCGAACGGGAAATCATAGACGGCGGCAACCGACGTGACAGCGCCCGTTTGAGCCGCGAACGCGCCGTAAACGAGACGCTTTAATCGCGCTTGCATAATCGCTCCCGCGCACATTAAACAGGGTTCGAGCGTTACATACATGGTACATAAATCAAGCCGCCGGTTTTTTAAAAGCCCGGCGGCTTTTTCTATCGCTATAATTTCCGCGTGCGCCAACGGGGAAGCGTTGGTTTCCCTGAGATTAAACCCGTCTCCCACGATTTCTCCGCTGCCGTCGATTATAACCGCCCCGACGGGCGCCTCCCCGAGCGCGTAAGCCTTTTCGGCGAGCGTCAACGCTTTTCGCATATATTCCTCGTCAAGAAGCATATTCAGGCAACCTCCGAAAATCTATTTCCGCCGTATGACCGCTCAGTTCGTTCGCGCGTCAAAATACATTTCCGCCACGCAGGCGTAAAGCGACTGTTTGTCCTTTTCGGACAGCGCGTCGCCGTAAAAAACCCCGCGGACTTTTTCCAGCAGCGCGGCGGCTTCGGATAATCCTTTCCCTTCCGATTCGGCGTAATGAAAAAACCTTTCCTCGCTGTCGAGTATAAGATTCTTTTTATCGTCGAGCAAAAATTCGGGAGTTACCGATAAAGAATCCGACATTTTATTAAGAATTTTTCGGCGCGGATGCCTTGAACCGGAAATGTAATTCGCGAGTGCGCGGTAGGTGATGCCGATTTCCCCCGCAAAATCGGTTTTGCTTATTTTTTTCCTGCGTATAAGAATTTCAAGTTTTTCGGGTAAAGTCATATCAACGCCCTCCTTCATTCTTGTTTAATTATATCCGTGAACAGCCGTTGTGTCAATATTTCCCTAAAAATTCAGCGTAATATACATATATACGTTTTTTATACATTGTATATTGTATATTATTCGCGATGATGAATATTTTTCCTTGACAAAAATTTTTTTCCGCGTATAATATCTTTATGCGACAATATATTAAGGAGAGTTTATCAATGTCAAACAGCGTTAAAAAAATTGTTCTTGCCTATTCCGGCGGGCTGGACACCTCAATAATCATTCCGTGGCTTAAAGAAAATTACGAGGGTTGCCGGGTTATCTGCATGGCGGCGAATGTCGGTCAGGACGCGGAGCTTGACGGATTGGAAGAAAGGGCGTTAAAAACCGGCGCGGATAAGCTGTATATAGAGGATTTGCAGGACGAGTTCGTGAACGACTTTATATTTCCCACACTTAAAATGGGCGCGAAGTACGAGGGTTACCTCCTCGGGACGTCGTTTGCCCGTCCCGTGATAGCGAAAAAACTTGTCGAAATCGCCAAAAAAGAGAACGCCGACGCGGTATGTCACGGCTGTACCGGAAAAGGCAACGACCAAGTCAGGTTTGAGCTTACGGTTAAGGCGTTAGCCCCCGAACTTAAAATCATTGCGCCGTGGCGACTGTGGGACATCAAAAGCCGCGAACAGGAAATCGATTACGCCGAGGCACGCGGACTTTCGCTTAAAATCACGCGCGAAACCAATTATTCAAAGGATATGAACCTTTGGCACCTTTCGCACGAGGGTCTGGACTTGGAAAACCCCGCGAGCGAGCCGAACTATAACAAAGAGGGATTCCTTGAATTGAGCGTTTCGCCCGAAAAGGCGTCGGACAAGGCGGTTTACGTGACTATCGGCTTTGAGAAGGGCGTTCCCGTTTCATTGGACGGCGAGAAAACGAAAGGCGCGGAGCTTATCAAAAAGCTGAATAAAATCGGCGGCGAAAACGGCATAGGTTTGTTCGACGTGGTGGAAAACCGTCTTGTGGGAATGAAGTCGCGCGGGGTGTATGAAACCCCGGGGGGGACAATTCTGTACCGCGCGCACGAGGTTTTGGAAACCATTTGTCTTGACCGTGAAACGGCGCATTATAAGTCGCTCATGGCGCTTAAATACGCGGAACTGGTCTATAACGGGCAATGGTACACGCCCCTTAGGGAAGCGATGGACGCCTTCGTTGACAAAACGCAGGAAACGGTTACGGGCGAGGTGAAATTAAAACTGTATAAGGGTAATGTGATAAACGCGGGCGTTACTTCCCCGTACACGCTTTACAGCGAGGATTTTGCCAGCTTCGGCGAGGACGATGTGTATAATCAAAAGGACGCCGAGGGGTTCATTAACCTGTTCGGTCTGCCGTTAAAGGTTAAAGCGTTACTGGATAAGGAGCGCGGCGACAATGTCTGATAAACTTTGGGCGGGACGATTTTCAAAGGAAACAGAAGGGAAGGTAAGCGCGTTTAATTCTTCCGTGTCGTTTGACAAGAGGATGTTTCGCGAGGATATTGAAGGCGGCATCGTCCACGCGAGAATGTTGGGCAAAACCGGAATTATACCGAAATCCGACAGTGAGGTCATCGTTGCGGGGCTTGAGGAAATACTGGACGATATAGAAAGCGAAAGGCTTTTTTTCGCTCCCGAAGCCGAGGACATCCATACGTTTATCGAATCGCAGCTGACAAAACGCGTGGGCGAAGCGGGGAAAAGGCTGCACACCGCGCGTTCCCGCAATGACCAGGTAACGACGGATTTAAGGCTTTATCTGAAACGCGAAGCCGTTGAAGTGAGGCGGTTGCTTTACGCGCTTATATCGACGCTTTGCGAGATTGCGCAGGCGCATACCGAAACTGTGATGCCGGGGTACACCCACCTGCAAAGAGCGCAGCCCATGACTTTCGCGCATCATTTAATGGCTTATGTCAGTATGTTTTTTCGCGACGCGGAGCGTCTTGACGACGCGGTTAAACGCATGATGCGCGATTCGCCCCTCGGAAGCGGCGCGTTGGCGGGGACGCTCCACGGAATTGACCGTGAAATGACGGCGGCGGAATTGGGTTTTGAAAAACCGTGCGACAACTCGCTTGACGGTGTTTCCGACCGCGATTATTGCATGGAACTCGCGGGGGCGCTGTCGATTATTATGGTTCACTTGTCGCGCTTTTCCGAGGAAATCATTCTGTGGTGTTCGTGGGAATTTAAGTTTATCGAGCTTGACGACGCCTACGCGACGGGTTCCAGTATTATGCCGCAGAAAAAAAATCCCGACGTCGCCGAGCTTGTCCGCGGGAAATCGGCGAGGGTGTTCGGGAATTTGCAGACGCTTCTCGTTACAATGAAGGGCTTACCGCTTGCCTATAACAAGGATATGCAGGAGGATAAAGAGGCTGTTTTCGGCGCGGTTGACACGGTGAAACAGTGCCTCGAAGTGTTCGCCCCAATGCTGAAAACAATGACGGTCAATAAAGAAAATATGCGGGCGGCGGCCGCCGAGGGTTTTATCAACGCCACCGACTGCGCCGATTATCTTGTCAAAAAGGGTATGGCTTTCCGAAATGCGTATAAGATTACGGGCGAGCTTGTCGCGCTTTGTATCGGGAGGGGTACGGACTTAGAAAGGTTGCCGCTTGACGAATACCAAAAGGCGAGCGATTTGTTCGAGGGGGATATTTACGACGCAATCAGCCTCGCAAATTGTGTGGCGAAACGCGGCAGTTTCGGAGGACCCGCCCCTAAACAGGTAAGAAAACAAATAAGCGTTGCGAGAAAAAGGTTAAAATGAGGCAACCTCCGAAAACCCCCTTTCGCCGCTTTTCGGCGAAAAATTCCGCCGAACTGCGTCACTTCTCCTCGCAAGGCACAAAGCCTTACTCGTCGAGTTTCCTTGTCCGACAAAATTTTTCTTGAAAACCGCTTGAAAAAGGTTTTTGGAGGTTGCCATGAAAAAAACAACGGTCTATATCGATGGAGAAGCCGGCACCACCGGGCTGAAAATTCGTTCCCGCCTTGAAAGCGTCGAAGGCATAGAGCTTCTGGCAATCGAGGAAAAATTGCGCAAGGATGTCGGCGAGCGGAAAAAGATGCTCAACACGGCGGATTTCGTTTTCCTTTGTTTGCCCGACGAGGCGGCGAAAGAGGCGGTAAGCTTGATTGAAAACGGCGAAGTTCGCGTGATTGACGCTTCCACCGCCCACAGAACGCACCCCGGATGGGTTTACGGTTTCCCCGAATTGTCTGTCAATCAGGAGGAAATGATTCGCCTTTCAAGGCGGGTGGCAGTTCCGGGGTGTTACGCGACGGGTTTTATCGCGTTGGTTCGACCATTGGTCAAAGCCGGAATTATTCCGTCCGATTATCCCGTGAGCGCGTATGCCGTTTCGGGTTACAGCGGTGGCGGAAGAGCGGCGATTGCCGAATATGAAAGCGGCGTTCGCCCCGCCGAGCTGAGCGGCGCGAGGTTGTACGCCCTTTCACAGGAGCATAAACATCTCCCCGAAATGCAGAAAATCTGCGGATTGGAGCATCCGCCGATGTTCAATCCCATGATTGACGATTTTTACAGCGGAATGGTCGTCTGCGTACCCTTGCAGGCACGGACGTTACCTAAGGAATATTCGGTTTCGGATATACTGCGCACGTACAAGTCCCATTATCCCGAAATCGGACGGGTGAGGGTGATTGAGGATTACGGCGGCGCGTTCCTTGCGTCGAACGCATTGAGCGGTTCCGATGATATTGAGCTTTTCGCGTTCGGCAACGGCGAGAAAATCCTGTTGGTCGCGCGGCTTGACAATCTCGGGAAAGGCGCCTGCGGCGCGGCGGTTCAGTGTTTTGAAATAATGCGGAAAAATCAGGAGAAGCAGCATGGTTACATTTGACGGGTTTATCCCCGCCGTCGGCGGTGTTTGCGCCGCTAAGGGCTTTACAGCCGGCGGCATCAACATTGGCGTGAAAAAAGGCTCCGAAAAAAAAGACCTCGCCCTCATTTACTGCGTGAGCGAATGTGAGGTTGTTGCGCTTTACACAACGAATAAGGTTCAGGGCGCGCCTATCGCGGTTACGAAAAAACACCTGGAATCAACGAACGGAAAGGCGCGGGCGGTTATCATAAATTCGGGGAACGCCAACACCTGCAATCCCGACGGCGTTGAAATCGCCGAGAAGATGTGCGAACTGACGGCAAAGTCGCTCAGCCTGAAAAAAGAGGAAGTCTACGACTCTTCCACGGGGGTAATAGTGCAGCCGATACGGGTCGCGCC
>JAIRWE010000028.1 GCA_031253365.1 Oscillospiraceae bacterium
AGTTAAAAATGAGCATTTAACACGCCATTCGTGGTTTGCCGCGCGCCGAAACCCGGTGAAAGCGCGGACCGCGCCCTTTCTTTACTTAATTTCTTAACTATCAATCATCGTCCCGTTCAAGCTCCTCTTTTACCTCTTCCTTGAACTGCGCGTCGTCAATCGCGTCAAGCTCGCCGTTCATAAGTTTCTCAAAGTCCGCGCCGTCAATCTTTTCGTTTTCGATAAGGTATTCCGCGACCACGTGCAGCTTTTTCATGTTGGAGGTAATGAGAACCTTCGCCTTTTCGTATCCCGCCTCGATAATATCGCGGATTTCCCCGTCGATTTCGGCGGCGACGTTTTCGGAATAATTCCTGCCCTGCGAATAATCGCGCCCCAAAAACACCTCGGGGCTTTCATGACCGTAAACGATAGGTCCCAATTTTTCCGAAAACCCGTACCGCGTCACCATGCTCCTCGCGATTGACGTCGCCCTGCCTATATCGCTGGACGCCCCCGTGGAAATATCGTCGAGAACCAGCTTTTCCGCCGCGCGCCCGCCGAGCAGCACTATAATGTCCTCTTCAAACTCGCGCTTGCTTATATAGTTCTTGTCCTGTTCCGGCAACGACATGGTGAACCCGCCCGCCGTCCCGCGCGGGATAATGGTCACCATATGCACCTTGTCCTGCGTTTCGCAATAATGCGTGCAGATTGCGTGTCCCGCCTCGTGGAACGCCGTCAGCCTGCGCTCTTTTTCGGTGACGACGCGCGACTTCTTTTCGGGGCCGGCAATCACCTTAACGGTCGCCTCCTCGATATCCTTTTCGGTAATGGCTTTCTTGTTCGCGCGCGCCGCGAGCAGCGCCGCCTCGTTCACGAGATTTTCCAAATCCGCCCCGGTGAACCCCGCCGACGTTTTGGCAATCGTGGCGAGATTTACGTCGGGAGCGAGGTTTTTGTTCCTTGTGTGAACCCTCAATATCTCCTCGCGCCCCTTTATGTCGGGATAATGCACGACAATCTGCCTGTCGAAACGCCCGGGTCTCAGCAAGGCGGGGTCAAGAATATCGCGCCTGTTGGTCGCCGCTATTATGATAATCCCCTCGTTTTCGGAAAAGCCGTCCATTTCGACGAGAAGCTGGTTCAGCGTCTGCTCACGCTCGTCGTGCCCGCCGCCGAGCCCCGCGCCCCTGTGCCGCCCGACCGCGTCGATTTCGTCAATGAAGATAATCGAGGGGGTATGCTTTTTCGCCTGCTCAAACAAGTCCCTCACCCGCGACGCGCCGACGCCCACGAACATTTCCACAAAATCGGAACCGCTTATGGAAAAGAACGGCACGTTCGCCTCTCCCGCGACGGCTTTGGCGAGAAGCGTCTTACCGGTACCCGGGGGTCCGACGAGAAGCACGCCCTTCGGAATCCTCGCGCCGATTTCCTGATACTTTTTCGGGTTTTTCAAAAAATCGACGATTTCCGAAAGCTCTTCCTTTTCCTCGTCCGCCCCCGCCACGTCGTCAAACATGACTTTCTTCCCCGTCGCGGGCTGATGCCGCGTATTCGCGCGGGAAAACGTGGACATCTTCCCCCCGCCCGTCGTCTGCCGCATGACAATGAAGGTGAACCCTATCATTATCGCGATCAGGAGGAAATACGGGAAAATATTCGTCCAAAAGGAATTATCGCTTACGGGGATATAATCCTCGCTGATTTTCTCGCCCGGGTGCATTTCGTTATAAATTTTGCGATAATCCTGCGTTTGCGCTATGAACAGGCTGACGTGCGGAACGCTGTAAGTTTTAAGCTCGCCTTCGTCCCTGGTTCTGTATTCCAGCTTGCCGTTGCCGAGGTTGAGCTTGTAATAGGACACGTTGAAATTGTCAAACTCGACAAGCACTTCGGAATACGTTTTTTTAACGTCCGTCTTCCCGCTCAGCCCGTCAAGGTTTGAAACGATAAAAACCAGCCCCCCGATAAGGAACACGATTACGAGAATATAAACTACGACCCCTCTTAAGCCTCTGTGCATTTAAACTTCCTTTCACGCGGTCATTCCGCGGCAATCGCCGCCAAATACGGCAAATATCTGTATTTTTCCGCGTAATCCAGCCCATAGCCGACCACGAATTCATCTCCTATGTCGAAGCATTTATAGTCCGCCTCGAACGGGGCTTCCCGCTTCACGTTCTTGTCAAGGAAAACGCAGACTTTCAGCGACGCGGGACTCCTGCTCCTCAGGATTTCGCAAACGCTCCGAAGCGTGTTCGCGCTTTCAAGAATATCCTCCGTGATTATCACGTCCCGCCCCGTTATATCGGCGTCTATATCCTTGACAATCTGCACGACCCCCGAAGAGTGTGAATTCTGCCCGTAAGACTTCGCGGTCAGAAAATCAATCTCGCAAGGGACGGTCAAAGTTCGGATTAAATCCGCCAAAAACACGAACGAGCCTTTCAGGACGCCGATTATGACGGGGGGCTTCGCGCGGGCGGCATAATCCGCGGATATTTGCGCGCCCACCCGCTTAACCGCGGCTGAAATCGCGGCTTCATCCAGTAAAATTCTCTCGGTACCGCTCATGTTTTTCACCTCGTCGACCGACCCGGTAATCAAGCCCAGTAGATTATACCATATATTTTATAAAAAGGCAAATATTATTTTAATTTCTTGTTTTTGTTTTTTCGGTAATTTTGGGTAATCGTCATTATTTTCAGCGTATTGCCGCTTACGACGGCGAACTTGTCCTTTTTGAGATTTATTTTGCCCTTCCCCTCCGCGACAAGGGCCGCGACCCGCGAAATCCCCAAATTGGACGGCGTCACTCCGTTTTCGGACAAAACGGCGCCTATCACGCGGCCGAGGAGCGGCTTTTCCGCCGATTTAATCAAGGCGGCGTCATAACCGCCGTCAACCTCGGCGTTTTTCATAATTTCCGAAGCCGCTTTTCCCAAAAACTCCTCGTCCGCCCGCAGAACGTCGCACATTCGCGTAATTCCCTCCTCGAACGACGGGTTAATGCCGCGTATGAGCGGCACCAAGGAAAGCCTTACCCTGTTGCGGATATACCCGCGTGAAAGGTTCGTCTTGTCGGCGACGTATTCCAAGCCGTTTACGCGGCAGTATTCCTCCGTCAGGCGGCGGGCGCACAGTATCAGCGGGCGGATAATATTCCCCCTTACGGGCGGAATCCCGCGTAAGCCCTTTAACGCCGTCCCCCTTATCAGATTCAGCAAAACCGTTTCCGCGTTGTCGGAAGCGGTGTGGGCGGTGGCGATTTTAAGGCGTCCGCCGCTCTTTTCCGCAAGCTCCGAAAACACGGAATACCTCGCTTCCCGCGCCGCTTCCTCGATGCTTTGGTGCTTTTTTTTCAAAGCGCGCACATCCGCCGAACGCACCTCGAGCGGCACGCCGAAACGCCCGCACAGCCGGCGGACGAACTCTTCGTCGCGCGTGCTGTCGCCGCCGCGAAGGTTATGGTTGACATGGCACGCCGAAACAAGAACGCCGTACTGTTCGCGAAGGCTCAGCAATGCGTGCAGAAGGGCGACGCTGTCCGCCCCCCCGCTCAGCGCGACGCTCACCGCGTCGCCGTCCGCGAGCATACCGAAGCGGCTCACCGCCGCCCTTAAAGTATCAACCATGCTGATAGTCCATAGTGCTGAATTTCGTGTATCTCTCGTCCCAGTGAAGGTTGACCGTTCCCGTTTCGCCTTGTCGGTTCTTGGCGATGATGCACTCGCACAGGTACGGCTGTTCGCTTTCTTTGTGATAATAATAATCGCGGTACAGAAACATCACTATATCCG
>JAIRWE010000016.1 GCA_031253365.1 Oscillospiraceae bacterium
TCGTCGTCAAAATCCTCGTTTCCGTCCCAAACGCTGTTATCGTCGGTGTCTTTTTTAAGGGGGTCGGTGCCGAGTATATATACTTCATATCCGTCAGGCAGACCATCCCCGTCGGTATCGGGGTCAAGCGGGTCCGTGCCGTATACGTTTACTTCATAAATGTCGGGAATGCCGTCGTCGTCGGTATCGGTCGGGTCATCCCAATCTATCTCCTCGTCCTCTTCGTAAAGGAACGTAAGCGGAATGACAGTCCCCGTAAGCAGGTAGTTTTCAAGCGAAACGGTCTCGTTGACTTCCTTGCCGCCCGCTATGCCGAAAGTGACGGAACCGCCCGCGGCGACAGTATTCGCGTTCAAGCCGCCCGCGACGGTAATCTGTCCGTTATTATCGCTTAAAAGGTCGGCGTTCCAAACGTCGGTTAAGGCGATATTACCCTCAAAGGTAAGCTGCCAGCCGGAGATGTCGGCGTTTGATGTGTTCGAGATAGTCACCTCGCCGTTGAAAGAGTTTCCGAAATCTCCCGTCATATTGAAGTATACCACATAACCGCTTGTGATGTCAACCCTTTTCGTGACAATAATTATATCGTCGGGAACTTCGGGATTGTCCGCCGCCAGAGTGTACCCGAAATTGACGCTCGCGCCGGGAGCTATATCGGCGTTATACCCCGCGTTCTTCAAGATATGCCTCGTTCCCTCCTGCCCGTAAATCGCGGCGTTCCAAAGGCTCGTGACCTCGCCGCCCGCGTCGTAGCCTACAGCCCAGTTTCTGATTGCTTCGCTGCCCGTGTTCTGAATCGTCACCATAACGGTTTGAAAGCCCGTCCAAGCGTTTGGCACCTCGTATGTGACCGTATATCCGCTGTGAACGTAAGTTTCCGTACCTAACGCGGAAACGCTCATAGGCATACCCGCCGTGATGTTAAGCGCGAACAAAACGGCAATGGCTAAAGCCGTAACTTTTCCGTTTTTCCTTATATTTCTCATAATCAACGCTCCTAATCGTATTTATTTGGTTTCCGTTTTTATTGTTCGGAGTATGCGCCGACAATATATTCGCCCGGTTCCAGCGTCCTTGTTTCTATTCCGAGATTGTATTTGAGGACGTCGATATACCGTTTTGACAGGGCGTAATTAGCGCTCCCGTTGCTCCACGGTATGCGCTCGTAGGTGCCGTCGGGGTAGAATAAGAGCATATCGGTGGCGTTGGCGAACGCGGGGTGTTCGCCTAATTCGGTTATCGTTTCATTCTCGTCGGGCGTATACTCTATGCAGGTAAGGGTAAAGGTTTCGTCCCAATAGCTGTTGGTAAGCCCCCACATATCCGCCACCATATCGAGTTTAAGGTAATAGCCCGTGATTGTTTCCATTGTAATGTTCGCGAATGTAAAATATGACTGCTGATAGCAACCATGGCTCGCGTGGCTTGTTATCGGGCCGTAGCCGAAGCCGTAATCATTGTCCGGGAGTTCGTACCCGTCAATGATTAGGGTATTCCCGTCCCAAAGGGATATAGTGGATTTGTCCACTTCGATTTTGAAATGGTGTTCGGCGTAAAGGTTGGTTATGGGGTAGGTGTTCAAAAGCCTTCCCGCGTTTTGAACATACGCATAATATCCGTTGCGAAAACTGTCAACACTTACTCCCGTTATCTCAATGAGTTTAAGACCAGATTGGGTTATGAGGACGCAAAAGCCTTGAATGTTGCCGTTTTTCACGGAGGTGTTGAATAGGAAACCGCCGCCCTCCATACTGTGCCAGTCCGTCCCGTCCCTCTGAATATCAAAGTCAAATATTTTCCTTGAATTGCCCTCGTCTTCCACCAAAAGAAAATCTTTGAGCGGGCTGACGCAATAACCAATCATTTTTATATTATCGCCCTCGGATATGATATGTTCGGGTAAATTATATGCGCTGTAATAAGATTGCTCTTGATAGTTGATAAATTAACAAAATTTTTATATGTTTTCAACAAAAACGCGATTCTGGTTAAACTTTTGCCCTTCTTTTGCACTATATAAGATATAGGGTTATTTTGCGGGAGGGGAATATGAAACTACTAACATTTGGCGGCTTTTTAAGATATAAGCGCAGAGAATACGGGTATAAGCTGAAATGCGTTGCGGAGCGGTTAGGTATCACGCCGGAATATCTCGGAGAAATGGAGAAGGACAGGAAAACCAATCCAAGCGGCGATATATTGACGGGTCTTATCCGTTTTTTTGAGTTGAACGAGGAAGAAACGGCGTTGTTTTACGACCTCCACGCCAAAGCCAACGGCATCGTCAGTAAAGACATATCCGATTATATTATGGAAAAAGGGATTATCCGCAAGGCGATTAGGGCGGCGAAAGAAAAGTCCGCGCCGAACGCGGAATGGAAAGATTTCATAAAAAGAATCAACAAAACCAAAAAGGACTGAAAGGGCGCGGAACGCAGGTTCCGCATAACTTTCAGCCAAAAAGCAAGCTGTACAGCTAATTTTTAGTGGGTGGTCGGTTTGATTGTCGTCAGCGCGCCGAAACGTCATAAAACGCAAGAGATTAAATGCCCGCATTGCAACACGAGGATATGCGACAGGGTATTGGAGCGCGGCGGCGGCAAGGTCGTTACGGTTAGAGAGCATAACAGCAACCTGATAATAAAATGCCGCAAATGCGGGCGGTTGCT
>JAIRWE010000147.1 GCA_031253365.1 Oscillospiraceae bacterium
CTCTTTCGAGTGAGTTTCGAGAGAAAATTTTGTCGGGCAAGGAAACCCGACGAAGCAAGGCTTTGTGCCTTGCGAGGAGGGTTGACGCAGTTCGGCAAAATTTTCGCCGAAAATCGCCGGAAGTAGGTTTTCAGAGGTACCCAAGTATGAGTAATGAGACTTTTCAATTAAAAAAGCCCGCGTTGGTTCTCGCGAGCGGTTCTCCGCGAAGGCGCGAGATTTTACGCGCCGCGGGGTATATTTTCGAGGTCGTTCCCGCCCGTGCGGAGGAAACGCTTCCCGACGGCGTTTCGCCGGAGGAAGCCGTTACGGCGTTGGCGCGGCGGAAGGCGGCGTCCGTCGGGCGTTCGGGCGATACCGTTATCGGGGCGGACACGCTTGTCGTGTGCGAGTCCGCTATTCTGGGGAAACCGTCGGACGCGGGCGACGCTTCCCGTATGCTTCGTATGCTTTCGGGGCGGCGGCACGCCGTATATACGGGCGTTTGCGTGACGGGGGGCGGCGTTGAGGAGACGTTTTACGAAAAGAGTTTTGTCGATTTTTATCCGCTTACGGACGGGGAAATCGCGGATTATATAAAGACGGGCGAGCCTTTCGACAAGGCGGGGGCTTACGGTATTCAGGGCGCGGGGATGTTGCTTGTCAAGGGGATAGTCGGCGATTTTTACAATGTTATGGGGCTGCCCGCGGGGGCGGTTTCGCGAACGCTCGGGAAGTTCGGGCATTTTCCCGGGAATACGCCGGGGGCGGTTCGCGGGTTTTTCGAGCAAAAGCGAAATTACGGTATCGACGACCTTATCGAGATAATGGCGTTCCTTCGCGGCGCGAGAGGCGGGAAGGGCTGCCCGTGGGATATGGAGCAGACGCACGCTTCGATACGCTCGAACGTCATCGAGGAAGCCTATGAGGTCGCGGAAGCGATAGACTCGGGTTCGGACGGGCTTTTGCGGGAGGAACTGGGCGATTTGCTGTTGCAGGCGGTGTTCCACGCGCAAATGGCGTCGGAAAGGGGCGCGTTCGATTTCGGCGGCGTGTGCGACGGGATTTGCAAGAAGCTGATTTATCGTCATCCGCACGTCTTCGGGGAGCTGAAAGCCGACACCGCCGACGAGGTTCTGAAAAACTGGGACGAACTCAAAAGCGATTCAAAGGGCGAGGAAACCGTGGCGGACAGGCTTTCCGGCGTGTCAGCGGCGCTTCCGGCGCTGATACGGGGGGAAAAGGTCGGTAAGCGCGCCGCCAACGCGGGCTTCGATTTTACCGACGCGAAAGCGGTGACAGAAATCCTTAAAACCGAGCTGGACGGTCTGGAAAACGCTTCCTTAAACGATAACGGCGCGGAAATCGAAGAGAAATTCGGGAACGTCTTATTCATGTGCTGCAACTTGGGAAGATTTTTGAAAAAAGATAGCGAAAAAGCCTTGACAATCGCCGTAAATAAGTTTATAATGCGTTTTAGGGGCTTTGAACACGAAAAGAGCAGGGGAGCCGAAGGGCGCGAAAAGGGCAGGGGAGCCGAGGGGAGCGAAAGTCGCGGCAAACTTGACGAGTTGTTTCGGGGCGAATAATAAAGTAAATAATTGCCGACACTGTCGGCGGTTAAGGGTCGTTCAAGCGGCCTTACGCTAATCCGCGCGCGGGTTGGCAAAAAATAATGAGCGGTCAGCACCGCTTAGGAAACATTATGGAGGGTCTAAACAATGACAAAGGCAGAACTTATCGCCATGGTAGCGGAAAAGGCGGGAACAACCAAGAAAGACGCCGACGCGGCGTTGACGGCTATCGTAGCCAGCATTACCGAAGCGCTCGCGAAGGGCGAAAAGGTTCAGTTGGTGGGGTTCGGGACGTTCGAGGTGCGTGAACGCGCCGCTCGTGAGGGCGTAAATCCGCAAACACAAAAGAAGATTAAAATTCCCGCTACCAAGGTTCCGCGGTTTAAGCCGGGCAGGGCTTTGAAAGAAGCCATTGCTGATTGATTCGCCGATGCCTTGATGAGGGCGGCTCAGCCGCCCTTCTTGTTTTTTCGGAGGTTGCGATGAGACTTGACAAGTTCCTGAAAGTGTCGCGGTTGATTAAGCGCAGAACGGTCGCCAACGAGGCTTGCGACGCCGGAAAGGTTCTGGTGAACCAAAAAGCGGCGCGCGCGTCTTATGAGGTGAAAATAGGCGATGAAATACAAATCGCGCTGGGGAAAAGCCCCCTCGCGGTAAGGGTGGTGAAGATTGCCGAAACCGCGGGCAAGGACGGCGCTTCACAGCTGTATGAAGTCGTCGGGTGAAGCAGGGGAGATTTTGTGGAGTGGTTGCGTATGAACATCAATGATATACGGCAGTTGTGCGCATCCAATAGCATCCAATGGACAGACCATATTGTAAAACGTCTTGTTCAGCGCGGGATAACTCGCCAAGAAGTTAAATCTGTTTTGTCAAACGGTGAAATAATAGAGGAATACCTTGACGATTGTCCATATCCGAGTTGCCTCGTTTCCGGCACTACTGACGAATACCGTCATCTTCATGTCGTATGCGGTATCGGCGGAGGGAAATTGTGGATAATATCAGCATATTATCCCAATCTTGTAAAATGGGAAGAAGGTTTTAAGAAAAGAAAGAAGGAGGTATGATTATGTTTTGTTTCATGTGCAAAAGCTCGCTTGAAGATAAGCCAACGACATTCATGGTTGAGGTGGAAAATTGCATTATCATCGTGAAAAATGTGCCGTCGCAGGTCTGCTCGCAGTGCGGTGAAACGTCATACAGCGACAATGTTGCCGCCGAGCTTGAAAAAATCGTCAGTGAAGCGCGAAAAGACTTAATGGAGATTATGGTCATCAATTATGCTTCCCGTGCCGCCTGATGTGACCACAGATTCATCGGAATTTTTTTTCGCAAGAGGTCTAGTATACGTTGCCGCCCGAGAACATCTCCGTCATTTCGCGCCGCAGGCTGTCCGTGATGTCCCGTCTCGTTTCCGGCAAAAGCTCGTACTCGTCTGCGTTGAAGAGATAGTCCTGCAACCGTATGTTCTTAATCATCATCTTCGTGTGGAAAATATTGGACTGGTACATATTTACGTCAATCGCGTCGTATTCGCTTAACGTCGATTTGTCTATATAATCTTGAATGGACGTGATTTTGTGGTCGATAAACACCTTTTTCCCCGCCACGTCGCGGGTGAACCCGCGAACGCGGTAGTCCATCGTTATTATATCCGAGTCAAAGTTCCCTATAAGATAGTCCAGCGTTGACAGCGGCGTAATTTTCCCGCAGGTCGCCACGTCGATGTCCACGCGGAACGTGGCGAGAAACGTTTCGGGGTGGTATTCCGGATAGGTGTGGACGGAAATATGGCTCTTGTCCAAATGAACCGCAAGCGTTTCGCCCGAGAGGTTTTTTGCCATGTTTTCCTCGGCGATTAACAGCGTCGCGGAAGCGCCCTGCGGCTCGTAGTCCTGCTTTGAGATGTTCAAAACCCGCGCGCCGAGCATTTCGGACAGGTTGGTTAAAATGTTGGTCAGCCTTTCGGAATTGTACCGCTCGTTGATGTAGGCGATATAATCCATCTGCTCCCGCTCGGTTTTGGCGTAGCAAACGTCGTAAATATTAAAACTTAAAGACTTGGTCAGGTTGTTAAAGCCATAAAGCGTAAGTTTCCCGTCAGCCATCAGTATTCCCCCAACGCGATGCCTTTGCTTCCCAGCGCGATTTCGTGGTCCAACCCCACGAACTTGCCGTTCTTCTGCCACAGTACCTCTTTTACGAAATTGTACTTGGCTTCGTCCCAGGTCGTCCAGTCGCCTTCCACCATTCCGCCCGTGTCGCCGCTGTTTTGGTTAAAGCACCAGAAAGTATGGTGGAGCTTGTAGGTTTTGATTAAAGTCCGCATATGCGTCATCCAGGTTAAATTCGGTTGCGTCATGTACCCCCCCCATTCGCCGATAAGCAGGGGGGCGGTTTTGTCTTCATAGATGAAAAACCAGTTGTCGCGCCAACAGTCCTTCATAAGCGAATCGTAATCGTAGCCGCTGTAAAACCACGGCTGCTGATAAACGGCGGGTCCGTAGTCGTGCGGGGAGTAGACCAATTTGTTTTGATATTTCCCTAAGTCAACGGGGAAGTCCTTCACGCCGCGCAAATTCCCGCCCCACCAGTTAAGGTGATAGTCCGCTTCGTTCGCGGAGGCGTAAGAGCCGTTCTTTTTGACGTCCTTCGGGTAAATCTCAATCCCCTCGATTAAAATAAGCGCGTTCGGGTTTTTGTTAAGCACTTTCAGGGCGGCGGTTTGGGCGACGTGTTTCCAGTTGTCCTTGTCGGAGGAATTGTTCCAAATCGCGCGGGGGGATTCGCCGGGTTTCCCGTGGGGTTCGTTCTTCAAGTCGTAGGCTAAAATCGTGTCGTTGTTCCTGTACCGATGGGCGAGCCATTCCAAAGAGGCGTAAAAATCCTCGACGGTGACGCCGCCTTTATACCACACGTTGTATATATGCCCCATAGAATCGGTTTCCGCGCTGTGCATGTCAATCATAACCTTTATTCCCACGCTTTCGCACACCGTGAGGACATATTCAAAGATTTCAAGGCTGTTCATCGAGTTTAACCCCGAATTAAGCGCGTTGTTGTAGTTCGCGGCGGGGTATACCCCGTTCGACCAGCTTTTGACCAGTTCCACCGACATGGGAATCCTGAGCATATTGAATCCCCGGTCGGCTATGGATTGCAGCGAGACTTCCAGATTGCACGCCCACAAGCCGTCGAAGGTGTTCGTCCCGGTGTTGTACCCGAACCAGTTGATGCCCGTTATCCAAACTTCCTTCCCGTTCTTGTCGACGATTTTGTTGCCTTTCGCGAAAAGCCAGTCGTCGCCCTGCTTCCCGCTTATGTTTGAAGGCTTATATTCGGGGGGGGGCGCCGTCGGACCGGTGGTGTTCCCGCCGGGGGAACCCGTCGAATCGTTCCCGCCGGGCGTGGTCGTCGAGCCGCCCGTTCCCGTTCCCGTTCCCGTGCCTAAACTCAATTCGGACGCGCTTTTAAGCTGAAACCCGATTTCGGTGCTGCCGCCCGCCGAAAGCGCGCCGTTATAGGATTCGTTTTTGATGGTAAGCGTCGTTCCGCTGATTGAATAAACGCCGTTCCAGCTGCCGACAAGTTCGGTCCCCGCGGGAACGGCGACGCTCACGCTCCAGTCCGAACACGCGCCGCTCCCCGTGTTCTTCACGACGCCGTCAAACTGCGTGACGGTTTTCCCGCCGTCCGGCCATGTGTTCCCCGCGGTGAACGACGCGGTTATGTTCGATTTTCCGGCGACAGGGGTTGTTTCGGCTGTTTCGGTTCGCGAAGGCTCTCCCGTTCCGGGCGAAGGGGGTTCGGTGTTACCCGTGCCGGGCGCGGGATTTTCGCCGTTACCCGTGCCGGACGGGGGATTTTCGCCGCTGCCCGTGCCGGGCGCGGGATTTTCGCCGTCGTCCGTGCCGGGCGGGACGTCCGAGCTTTCGATTTTCGGGCTTTCGCTTACGGCGGCGTTTTCAGCCGGAGCGTCTTTGAAAGAGGAAAGCATAACGACTTCGGTAATCACCAGCGCGAGCGCGGTAATTCCGAGCGCTATGGGGGCGAATTTTTGATGTTCGGAAAAAAATCCTTTAATTTTGTTAATCATACGAATCTCCTTTTCAGCTGTCTTATGTCGTTACCGTAAAATTGCAGTATTTTCATGGTTATCATTCTCGAGAACACCCTTTCGCCGTAACGCTCCTTTAACTCATCCAAATCGAGATTGGTGCTGATTACCAAGGGCAGACCCGCGTTCATGCGCGAGTTGAGCAGGTTATAAAACACCGACATATAAAACGCGCTGCTCCATTCCGCGCCCAAATCGTCCAGCACGAGTAAGTCCGCCGATTGAAGCAGGTCCGTCGTGTTGCCGTTTTCCCGCCCGAAATGCTCGTTCTCGATTTTCCTGAATATATCGGGGGCGGAGCCGTAAACCGCGTTGAACCCGTTTTCAAGCGTTCTGCCCGCGATTGCCAACGAAAGGTGCGTTTTCCCCAGCCCGGTGTCGCCGATTAAAAGCAACCCGGAATTGGGCAGATGAAAATTTTCGGCGTAGTTCTCGCAGAATTCAAAGTTTTTACGCATCAGCGCGCGGATATTCTTCCCGTTTGTTTCCTCTTTTTTATCCGGGTACAGCCCCGTTTCAAAACTTTCAAAACCGGTCAGCGCGAGCGGCGAGTTTGAGTTAAACCCTGCGACGGCGAGACGCCTCACCGCGCTTGTAAAACACTCGCAACGCGCGTTTTCCGCTATTGCGGAATCCAAGCATTTTTCGCAGAAGTAAATGGGGTTCAGGTAATCGGACGGATATCCGCCCCGAACAAGCAACTCGCTTATTTTCCTTGCCGCGTTCGAGTTTTCCTCTTCGATGACGGCTATCTTTTCCCTAATGTTTTCCCCGCCTTTGATGACGACGGAGGCGATTTTCGCCCCGGTCGCCGCGAAAACGGCGCGCAGGGCTTTATATTCGGGAAAACGGCGTTCTATCTCCGCGCGGCGTTTGTCGCGTTCGCGCAGGTTCGCCTGTTTGCGCCGTCTGATTTCCTCTTCCGCCGCCGCGTAGTATTTAGCGTCAAATCCCATCAGTCGTCACCGTATTCTTCCATAATCTGTTTTTTCAACTCGTCCAAATCGAACGATGGTTTTTTTGAATGTTTCTTGATTTCGCTTTGTTTCGATTTTTGAGCGCTTTCGACGGCGTCTTTCAGCTCCTTTATCTTTTTCTCCGCCGATTCGATGTCGTTAATCCCGCAGTCCAACCAGTCGACAGCCACCTTTTGAATGTAACTCGGCGTGAATTTACCGACCGAAAAGCTGTATTCCGCCAACATTATCAAGACTTCCGGTTTCATTTTGTGATGCTCGATTATCCTGACAAGCGTCTTTTGCGTGTGGTGCTTTAATTTCCCCTCTCTTTTCTCAATCAGCCCGAACAGATAATCCACCTCTTTGTTTTCCTTGACTATATCCGAAATTTCTTTCGGGGTAAATTCGGGTTCGCGCAGGCGTTCCACGCTTTTGACGCTTAAAGGGACGCCGGCGTCATCCGAAAACAGCCCCCTTTGTTTCCAAAACTCCAACGAGGAACCGACGCTTTCCGCGGCGACGCCCGTCGCCCGCGCGATTTCGCCGTCGGTGAGGTTCTGCCCGCCGTATCTCAGACAGTATAACAGGACTTTCAGATTGTCG
>JAIRWE010000046.1 GCA_031253365.1 Oscillospiraceae bacterium
GCTTTGTAAGCGACATCATCATTTTAAGCTCGTCCTGGCAGGCGTGTCCCGAAACGTGAACCTCGTACATCGCCTCGTAAACCACTTCCGCCCCCGAACGCATAAGCTCGTTCACCACCCTGCCCACGAGTTTCTCGTTCCCCGGAATGGGCGTGGCGGATATGATAATCAAATCCCTCGGCGTAATTTTAACCTGCCTGTGGTCGTTCGTCGACATTCTCGACAGGGCGCTGAGCGGTTCCCCTTGGCTGCCCGTCGTGATAATCACGACCTTTTCGGGCGGGTAGTCGTTTACTTCGTCTATATCTATGAGCATTTTTGGGGAAATCTTGATGTAATCCAGTTCAATCGCCTTTTGTATGACGTTGAGCATACTTCTTCCCGAAACCGCCACATACCTTCCCGAAACAAAGGCGTTGTCGATAATCTGCTGAACCCTGTGGATATTACTGGAGAACGTCGCCACGATAATGCGCTTGTCTTCGGCGGAGTTGAATATGTTGCGGAAGCTGTCCCCGACTTTCCGTTCCGAGGTGGTGTAACCCGGGCGTTCGGCGTTGGTGCTTTCCGAAAGCAGAACCAACACCCCTTTGTTCCCCAACTCGCCGAAACGGGCGAGGTCGATTATGCCTTCGTTGCCGATGGGGGTGTAATCCACCTTGAAGTCCCCCGTGTGTACGATTATTCCCGCGGGCGTATGCACGGCGAGCGCACAGGAATCGGGAATGGAATGGTTGACGCGAATGAACTCCGCGCCCATGCACCCCATATTAACCGTCTGCCTCGGCTGGATTATGTTAAGCGAGCATTGACTTAAAATCCCGTGTTCTTTCAGTTTGCCCTCGACCAACCCCAAAGTCAGCCGCGTGCCGTACACGGGGACGTTGATTTTTTTCAAAAGATACGGCAGCGCCCCCACGTGGTCTTCGTGACCGTGCGTGAGGATTACCCCGCGAAACCGCTCTTTGTTTTTTTCCAGATAAGAAAAATCAGGGATGACAATGTCAACCCCCAGCATATCCTCGTCGGGGAACGCCAGCCCGCAGTCCACTATGAACATATCGTTGGAACACTCGAACACGTACAGGTTCTTCCCGATTTCGCCCACGCCGCCGAGGGAGGTTATCCTTACGGGAGCCGAACGCCGCCGGCTTTCCGCGCGCTTTATCAACGGCTTTTTGACACGGGAACCCCCGATTTTCCCCGTTGTTGAGTCGGCGGATTTTTTTTCTTTGCTACTCAGATTGTGAGACATACTTTTCCTCTTTTTAGAAAGAAGGGTTTTCCTTGCCCAATATGTATAAATATGTATAAAACCTTTCGGAGGCCGTCCGCGTTGTCATTATATACCGATTTCACCGAAAAGTCAAGCCCCCGACGACAGAGGTCGCCCATGACAAAACCTGAAAAAGCCCAAGAAATTATCAAAATATTGAAACGCGAATATCCGAACCCGAAATGCGGGCTTGTTTACGCTCGCGGCAGACCGCACGAATTGCTGGTGGCGGCGCGGCTTTCCGCGCAATGCACCGATAAGCGCGTAAACGCGGTGACGCCCGCGCTTTTCGCCGAATTTCCGAGCGTCGAAGCCTTTGCCGCAGCCGAGTTAAGCGACATTGAGCGCGTTATCAGACCCTGCGGGCTGTACAAGACAAAGGCGGCTGACATTAAGGGTATGTGCGCGGCGTTAATCGCCGGGTTCGGCGGGGCTGTCCCGGAGGAAATCGACGACCTTCTCGCGCTTTCGGGCGTGGGGCGCAAGACCGCGAACTTAATCCGGGGAGAGCTTTACGGAAAGCCGGCACTCGTCGCGGACACGCACGTCATACGCCTGTCGGAACGCCTCGGCTTAACGCGAAACCCGGGTAAAAGCGCGGTTAAGGCGGAAAGGGAGTTGCTGAAAATAATACCCGGCGGCGAGAGCCTGGCGTTTTGCCATCGGCTTGTTTTACACGGAAGAAGCGTGTGCAAAGCACGCAACCCCGATTGCGGCGACTGCGTGCTTTCCGGCGTGTGCGATTATGGGGGGAAGCGCTAATCGTTTTGGTGAGTGTTTTCGAGTAAAGCCGCTATCTGCTCCGCCGAAAGGGTTCCGTCGCTGTCGTCGTCGGTTTCCGGTTGCGTTTTTTCGCCGAGCATCGCCGAGATTTGTTCCGGCGAGAGGTTCCCGCCGGTCGAATTGTCGTGCTTTTGGGCGGGAGCGAAAGCCGACTGCGTTATCGGGCTCGCGTCTATGCCGGCGGAAAGCGCTTCAATATCCAGCGTGTTCTGGCTTAAAATGCTCTTCACGTCGTTTAGGCTTTCATACTCGTGGGATTTTTGGTTCAAAATACTGTCAATACTGCGAATGGGCTGCGGGATTTCGCCGCTCCCTTTCTCACCGGAACCGTCGCCCGCGGGCGGCGCTGCGTGTGAAGCGGGGTTGATGAAATACGAGTTAAAATCGTCGGACGCTTTTTTGTAGGTGAGCGTTTCGTCCGAGAATTTAAACCAGTAGCGGTCGGCGGGAAGAATCCCGTGGGTTTTCCGCATAATCGCGTAAGGGTTGTATTCGTCTATCCCGAAACGGTCGAGTTCGTTGCGCGTGAACGGCGTCTTGTCGGGGAAAACCCTGCTTGAGAATAAAAAATAAATATCCCGCAGTTCAAGCGGACGATTGGTGCTGGTAAGCACCTTTTCGTTGCTGGCGGGATTGTAGCTGTAATCAACCCTGCCGTCCTGGTGTATCTTGTACGCGGCGAGGAGCGAATTGCCGCAGAACATTTCAAATTCGAGCGGCGAAGGCATATCGAACGGGTCGGTATTCACGACATTGTAGGTATTGGACTTGATTATTTTCATAATACGCTACCCCTTTCTGACGTCGTCTTCAAGTATAACACAATATCGTGGATATTTCAATACGTCAAAATCCACAAATATTGTTTTTGTAAAATATTAGTACAAAGTGCCGCAAAACGGGTCTTGTTTTTTGTGGGATTTGTCAAAAATGAAAATTGAGTTTGCAAAATTTATTGAAATATGATAAAATCAACATAGGTAAAACGCAAGCCCTTGCGTTCCGCGCCTTTTGGGCTTATTACGGGAAAGGATGTGCTTTAAATGGAAAACACGACAAATTATTGCGAAATCACGAAAGAGATAAGCGAGTTCACCGAAAAGTGCGTGAAGAATATGCAGATAGACGCGGAGCTTTACGGGAAATACGAGGTTAAACGCGGTCTGCGGGATATAAGCGGGAAGGGTGTTTTGGCGGGGCTGACGAGAATCGCGGAGGTTAAGGCGTACACAATCGACGACGGCGAGATGATTCCCTGCGAGGGCAAGCTGTATTACCACGGGTATGATATCGAGAAAATCGTGGACGGTTTCGTAAGCGAGGGGCGGCACGGCTTCGAGGAAATAACCTATCTTTTGCTTTTCGGGGAGCTGCCCACGGCGGAACAGCTGAAGGTTTTCAACGAACAACTCGTGAAATACCGCGACCTGCCCACCAGTTTTACGCGCGACGTTATTCTGAAAGCGCCGAGCAAGGACATGATGAATTCCCTCGCGAGGAGCGTTTTGACGCTGTATTCCTATGACGAGCTGGCGGAGGACATTTCGATTGAGAACGTAATGCGTCAGTCGCTTCAGCTTATAGCGCGCTTTCCGCGGCTGTGTATGTACGGTTATCAGGCGTACAAGCATTATTACGAAGACCACAGCCTGTTCATACACGCGCCGTTGCCCGAATTGTCCACGGCGGAGAACGTTCTTTATATGCTTCGCCCGGACAATAAGTATTCCGAGTATGAGGCGAAGGTGCTTGACATCGCGTTGGTTTTGCACGCCGACCACGGCGGCGGTAACAACTCGACGTTCACGACCCGCGTGGTCACGTCGTCGGGAACGGACACTTATTCGACCGTCGCGGCGGCAATCGGTTCGCTTAAAGGACCCAAGCACGGCGGCGCGAACATCAAGGTTTCGATGATGTTCGACGATTTGAAGAAAAGCGTGGCGAATTGGAACGACGAAACGGCGGTCGAACAGTATTTGGTTGATTTGCTGGACAAGAAGGCGTTCGACAGGTCCGGTTTGATTTACGGAATGGGGCACGCGGTATACTCGCTTTCCGACCCGCGCGCCACGATTTTCAAGCAGTATGTCGAAAGGCTTTCGAGGGATAAGGGAATGGAGGATGAGTTCGCGCTTTATTCGATGGTGGAGCGTCTTGCCCCTCAGGTTATAGGCGAGAAGACAAAGATGTACAAGGGCGTCAGCACCAACGTCGATTTTTACAGCGGTTTGGTTTATAAAATGCTTGATTTGCCGGAGGAGATATTCACGCCGATTTTCGCGATTGCGAGGATTTCCGGGTGGTGCGCCCACAGGATTGAGGAGCTTATCGGCGGCGGGAAGATTATACGGCCCGCCTATAAGACGGTCGGCAAGCACAGGGAATACGCGCCTTTAACCGAAAGATAATGAATGATTATATAAAAACCGTTGTTCAGGCGATTATACAGGGTTTTACCGAATTTCTCCCGGTTTCAAGCTCGGGGCATTTGTCCGTCGCGCAGCATTTTATGGACGTGGGCGACGAAGCTGTTTTTGTATCGGTGTTTCTGCATATGGGGACTCTGCTCGCGGTGCTTATCGCGTTTCGCGAAGCCGTGTCGGGTATGGTGCGGGAATTTTTTTTGACAATCGCGGATGTGTTCATGGGGAAGTTTTCATGGAAGAACATGAACGGCGACAGGCGCATGATGTTCATGGTGACAGCGGGAACGCTCCTTCTTGTCCCGGCGGTGTGTTTCAAAGACTATTTTGTCGCGCCCGGCGCGGACGGGGATATTATATTTGAGGGATGCGCCTTTATATTCACGTCGGTTTTGCTGTTTATGGCGGATTCGTGCGTGAAGGGCGTGAAGAAATCCGAGGACATGGAAATTAAGGACGCGGTTACGGTGGGGATTTTCCAATGTATCGCGCTGTTTCCGGGGGTTTCGCGTTCCGGTTCCACAATCAGTTCGGGGTTATTTTGCGGATTATCGCGCAAGACCGCCGTAACTTTTTCGTTTATGCTGGGAATTCCCGCGATTTTGGGGGCGGGTTTGCTTGAAACGAGGCAGGTGATGTCCGACGGGTCGGCGGGGGACTTAAACTGGCTTGCCATGGGAATCGGTTTCGCGGTTTCCGCGGTTGTGGGGCTGTTCGCGATTAAGCTGGTGAAGCTGTTGATAAAGAAAGAAAAGTTCAAAATTTTTGCGGTATATACGCTTACGTTGGGGATAATCTGCGTGGGGTGGGGAATATTTGAAACGATTACGGGTATAAACGTGAAAATATAGTCAACCAAACGAGGAATTCATAAAAATGGCTCAAAACAACAGTAAGACTACGCGTTCGACCGGCGACAAAGCCCGTTTGGCAACAGATAAAAAGCAAGAAACGGAATTGGCGAAAAAACGCTCGGAAGAGGCTTACGCGCGAAGCAGGCGCAAGCGGCAGATTTATTCGGTTGTGCTGTTCGCCTCGGCGTTGCTTTTCATAGCGTTTTCGATAATAGGCGAGGCGACCGCCGAATCAAAGACCGCTTGGGATTGGATACATATTTTTTTGCGCGGAATTTTCGGGTTGTCGGTGTTTTTTGTGGGTCCCGCCATGATTTACGCGTCCGTTATGATTGCGAGGGACAAACGCAAATCCGCCATTATCATAAAGCTCGTTCAACTGGCGGCGATAATTTTGCTGATAAGCGGGGCGGTGCAGATTCTTTTCGTCGGGAACGTCGGCGACATAAACGGCACGTTTGAATCGGGGACAAAGCTGAAAGGCGGCGGCGTTGTCGGGATGCTCCTCGCCTATCCCCTGATGTTTTTCGGCAGGCAGGGCGCAAGCATAATCGTGCTGCTGATTGCGTTCGTTTTCATAATGCTGATGGGCAACATAACGCTCGACGTTTTTTTGAGGTTTATGGCGAAACCGTTCAAGAAAGCCGGCAATTACGCGAAGCAGCAGCGGGAATTGATTAAACGGGACGCCGAGTTTATCGAGGCGGAGAATAAGCGGCGCGAGGAAGAAGAAGCCCTTATGCGGATGAACGCGGCGGAACGCGATATAGAAAAGGAAATTGAAAAAGACGTGCAATTCGCCGGGATTATGGCGGTCGCCGATTCCGCGAGGGAAACCCCCGAGGTGAAAAAGCCCGTTTACCTTTCGGATTCGTCGCCGGAAATGCCTTTCCCGGAAATCCCCCCGCCTTTCCCCTTAACCGAAAAGCCGGCGGAAAACGGCGGAAGCGGCGACAGTGTGGAGGACGCCTTCGACTCGGTTGTGAGCGACGCCGTGATTGAGGCGATTGAGGAGTTCCAAAGAGAAGATGAGAGCGGGGAGGACGAGGTTCGGAAGGTTTCCGAAAACGTGTTTTATTCCCGATTGGACGGGGAATTGCCCAAGCGCGGGAAAATTGAGGCGGGGCTGGAAATTACCGACGTGAGCGAGGGGACGGAGTATTCCCTGCCTTCCGTCGGGTTGCTTGATGAAATAAAGGAAAGCCGCCCGGAAAAGGAAATAGCGGCGGAACTGGAAGCGAACTCCTTCAAATTGGTCGAAACGCTGAAAAGTTTCGGCGTGCATACGAAGATTGTCGGCGTGGTTCGCGGACCGTCGGTTACCCGCTATGAGATTCAGCCGGCTCCCGGCGTGAAAATATCGAGAATTACCGGTCTTACGGACGATATAGCGCTCAATCTCGCGGCGGCGGGCGTGCGTATGGAAGCGCCGATACCCGGGAAATCGGCGGTGGGGGTGGAGGTTCCGAACAATACCGTCGATACCGTGTCGATTCGCGAGTTGATAGACAGCGCGCAGTTTCGCGGGACGAAGTCCAATCTGAGCGCGGTAATCGGCAAGTCCATTTCCGGCGAGATTATCGTTTCGGATATAGCGAAAATGCCCCATCTTCTTATCGCGGGAACAACGGGTTCGGGTAAGTCGGTGTGCGTCAATTCCGTGATAATGAGCATACTTTTCCGTTCGACTCCGAATGAGGTTCGGCTGATAATGATTGACCCCAAATCCGTGGAATTTATGATATATAACGGTATTCCGCATCTGTTGACCCCCGTCGTCACAGACCCGAAGAAGGCGGCGGGCGCCCTCAAATGGGCGGTAAACGAAATGACGGAGAGATACGGCTCGTTCGCCGAGAATAACGTCCGCGACATAAACGGTTTTAACGAAGCCGCGAAAATCAACGAAGAGCTTTCCCCCATGACGAAAATCGTCATTTTCATCGACGAACTCGCGGATTTGATGATGACGGCGGCGCGCGAGGTGGAGGAAAGTATATGCAGGCTCGCCCAAATGGCGCGGGCGGCGGGAATCCATCTCGTGATAGCCACGCAGCGCCCTACGGTGAACGTCGTGACGGGGCTGATAAAAGCCAACATTCCCAGCAGGATAGCCCTTAAAGTCGCCTCGCAGGTTGACAGCCGCACGATTATCGACACCGCCGGCGCGGACAAACTGCTCGGGAAAGGCGATATGCTCTACGCACCCGTAGGTATGCCGAAGCCCGTTCGCGTTCAGGGGTGCTGGGTTTCGGATAAGGAAGTCGAGAGGGTCGTCGGGTTCATTAAAGAGAAATTCAAGCTTGATTATGACGAAAAAGTCGCCGATGAAATCGACAAACAGGCGGAAGCCGTTTCGTCCCCCAAGGACAAGGAGACGGAGGACTTCGACGCTTATGACGATAAGTTGGAGGAAGCGATTTCGGCGGTTATCGACGCGGGGAAGGCGTCCACTTCCTATTTGCAGTTGAAGCTGAAGCTGGGATACGGCAGGGCGGCGCGGCTGATTGATATTATGGAAAAGATGGGCGTCGTGAGCAAATCCGAAAACAGCAAACCGCGCGAGGTGCTTATGACAAGGCAGGATTGGCTGGAAAGAAAGATGTTCGTCGATAAATAAGGGGCTTTTTCGGAGGTCGTCAAAATGTTCCTGCCCGTGTCAAGACGCGAATTGCGTTCCCTGAATATCGAAGCCCTTGATTTTATTTGCGTAACCGGCGACGCTTACGTCGACCACCCTTCGTTCGGGACGGCGATAGTTTCCCGCTTGCTCGAAAGCCGCGGATTTACCGTGGGGGTAATCGCCCAACCAGTTTCCGACGCGGATTACACCGAACTCGGCGTTCCGAATTATTGCTTTATGGTCAGCGGCGGGAATATAGACAGCATGGTGGCGAACTACACGGTTTCGGGTAAAAAGCGGCATAAAGACGATTACAGCGCGGGGGGCAAGGGCGGCAAACGCCCCGATTACGCCGTGAACGCCTACTGCAAGACGCTTAAACGCCTGTTCCCCGGCGTCGGGATAGTCATAGGCGGGTTGGAGGCGTCGCTTCGCAGGTTCGCGCATTATGATTTTTGGGCGGATAAGGTGCTGCCTTCCGTGTTGGTTTCAAGCGGGGCGGATTTGCTGGTTTACGGAATGGCGGAATTAACGCTTACACAGCTGGCGGACAGGCTGAAAGCGGGGGACGCCCTTTCGGAAATAGCCGACCTGCGCGGGACGTGCCGCATTACCGAGCCGATAAACACGCCTTTGGGGAACACGGTTCAATGCGACGGCTTTGAGCTTGTTTTCGCGGACAAGAGGCGTTACGCGAAAGCCTGCGCCGTTCAGTACGGCGAGCAGGACGAGGTTTACGGCAAAACGGTAATTCAGCGGCACGGGAATAAAATGCTGGTTCAGAACCCGCCGCAACGCGCCCTCACGGAATCCGAAATGGACGGGGTATACGCCCTGCCGTTTACGCGGACGTACCATCCCGTTTACGAAAAGGACGGGGGCGTTCCCGCTTTGAACGAGGTCGAGTTTTCCGTAACCTGGACGCGCGGTTGTTTCGGGAGTTGCAATTTCTGTTCAATCGCCGTTCACCAAGGACGCAGGATACAGTCGAGGAGCGAAGAGTCGGTTGTAAGTGAAGCGGGGTTGTTAATAAAAAATCGGGGCTTTAAGGGGTATATTCACGACGTCGGCGGTCCCACCGCCAATTTCGGGCAGCCGAGCTGCAAAAAACAGTTAAGGGACGGTCTGTGCAAATCCAAGAAGTGCCTCGCGCCCGCCGCTTGTGAAAACCTTGAGGCGTCGCACGAAAAGTATCTGCGCGTTCTTCGGCGGCTGAGGGGTTTGAAGGGCGTTAAGAAGGTTTTCGTGCGGTCGGGAATACGCTTTGATTATGTAATGCTGGATAAAGACGGGATTTTTTTGAAAGAGCTTGTCGCAAATCATGTCAGCGGGCAGATTAAGGCGGCTCCGGAGCATATCAAGCCCGGCGCGCTCGCCTGCATGGGCAAACCGCCGATAGAAGCCTATTTGGAGTTCGAGAAGGCGTTTTTCGCCGAAACGAAAAAAGCGGGGAAAGAGCAGTATATCGTTCCGTATTTGATGTCGTCGCACCCGGGCACGACGCTCGGCGACGCGGTGGATTTGGCTGTTTGGCTGAAAAAACGCGGTATTCGCCCCGAACAGGTTCAGGATTTTTACCCCACGCCGGGGACGATTTCGACGGCGATGTATTATTCCGGGTTAGACCCGTTCACGCTGAAAAAGGTACACGTTCCGAAAAGCGACGGCGAAAGGGCTATGCAGCGGGCTTTGTTGCAGTATTACAAGCCGGAGAACCGCGGGCTTGTCGCGAAGGCTCTGGCGGTTACCAAGAGGAAAAACATCCTCGTTTCAAAGGATAACAGCGATGTCAAAAAAATATTACCTGAGCGAACACAGGAAGCGAAACGCGAAGTCAATAAAAAAAGCGGTAAGAAAAGGAAAAAACGGTAACAAGGTTGCGTTGGCGGTAACATTGGGTTTAATCGTTGTTTCGGCGGCGGTCGCGGTTTCGGTTTTCGTCGATTGGGATGATATCTACGTTTCTTTGGGGTTGAAAAAAGACGTACATATTTTTGACGAAAAAAACGACGAAAGCGTTTATGTTCATTTTATCGACGTGGGGCAGGGGGATTGCCAGCTTATCGTCACCCCCGAATATTCCGTAATGATAGATTGCGGGGAAAAAACCGAAGCGGAAAAGGTGACGGATTATTTAAAGCAGCTGGGCGTAAAAAAACTCGATTATGTCATAGTTTCCCATCCGCACGCCGACCACATGGGCGCGATGAGCCTGATAATAGACGAGTTCAAACCCGACGCGCTGATTATGCCGAGGATAAAGGACGAGCTTGTTCCCACGACCGCGTCGTTCGTGCGGATGTTGGACGCGATTGAGCGCCGTTCGGTGAATGCGTCTTACGCCGAAGCGGGGCGGGTCGTCGAGTTGGACGTGTGTGTGCTGGAAATTCTCTCGCCGGTAAGCGATTATGACGATTTGAACAATTATTCCGTCGCGGTCAGGCTGGTTCACGGGGAAAACGCGTTTTTGTTCACGGGGGATATCGAGGGCAAGGCGGAGGACGATATTCTTGACAGCGGAGCGGTTTTGAAGGCGGACGTGCTTAAAGTGGCGCACCACGGCAGCGCCACTTCAAGCAAGAAGAAGTTTTTGAACGCGGTGGGGGGTTCTTACGCGGTAATCGGGGTGGGGTCGCCGAACAGCTATAACCACCCGAGTGAGAAAACGCTCGGCAGGCTTGCGGGTTTGGGTTATGAGGTTTACCGCACCGATACTTCGGGCAATATCGTATTTGAAAGCGGCGCGGAGGGGATAAAAGTCTTTGCGGAAAGGCAGGCGGCGGCATGATTATCATTGACAGATTTGAAGGTGATTTCGTTGTTTTAGAGGACGCGGATATGGAAAAGTTCTCGCGGGTGGACCGCGCCGTGTTCCCCAAGAACGCGAGGGAGGGCGACGTCGTCGAGGAAAGGGGCGGGGTTTATACCGTCAATTCCGAGGCTACGGCGAAAAGACGCCGGCAGATAGTCGAAAGACTTCGTAAAATGGGGCTGTGATATTAGCAACCTCAAAAAGGTTTTCGGAGGTCGCCTGTTGAAAGTTCTCTTATATTCCGAGGGTATGCGGTTCATCAAGATTTCCGGGTTGGGGCGCGCCGTAACGCACCAAAAAAAGGCGCTCGCCTCAAAGGGAATAGAATGCGGTTCCGATTTGAGAAAAGATTTTGACGGCGCGGATATCG